>NZ_JBIUWI010000010.1:99855-106784 GCF_044743385.1 Pseudomonas sp. NPDC087639
GAACAAGGCGCTGAAGCCGGGCACCGTGCTGCTGGAGCTGCTTTACGTCAGCGAAGTGGTTGCCCCGCGCTCGCTGCAACTGGGCCGTTACCTGCCGCCGGCGGCCCTGCGCTGCCTGCTCGATGCCAACGGCAACGACCTGTCGGCCCGCGTCTCGTTCGAAACCCTCAACGATCAACTGGAAAGCGTGCCGCGCGCCAGCGCCAACAAGTTTATTCAGGCCCAGCGCGATCAACTGACGCCACGGATCAACGCCGGTGAAGACAAGATCGCCCCGCGTCACGCCGAGCGCGTGGCCGAGGCCCGTCGCCGTCTGGCGGCCGACACCGACGAAGAACTGGCGCGCCTGACCGCGTTGCAAGCGGTCAACCCAACCGTGCGTGACAGCGAACTGGTTGCCTTGCGTGAACAGCGTGAGCAGGGTCTGGCGCTGCTGGATAAAGCGGCACTGCGACTGGAAGCGATTCGGGTGTTGGTGGCGGGTTAACGTTCCCCCTGCTGCACCGCTAAAAAAGAAGGCCCGCAGCGATGCGGGCCTTTTTGTTTGCCTGTTATTTATCCGGTGATGCTACTGGCCCTTTCGCGAGCAGGCTCGCTCCCACAGTGGTTCTCCAGCGTGAACACAATCCCTGTGGGAGCGAGCCTGCTCGCGAAGGCGGTTATGCAGTCGCCGCAGCCACCTCTGGCTCAACCACCGCCACCAACCCCTCCTTCATCCGCTTCGCATCCTGCACAAAACACCGCGACGCCAGAAACAGAAACACCATGGTCAGAAACAGCGCCACCGGGATCAGGTACATCGCATCATGCAGCCCGACCGCCTTGAACGCCTCGGTCATCTGCTCGGCCCCCGCTGCAATCATCGCCGACTTGGCGAAGTGATCGGACAAACCACCCACCACCACCGGCCCCAGGCCACCGCCCAGCAGATACAACCCGGCAAAGAACAACGCCATCGCCGTCGCCCGCAAGCGCGGTTCGACCACGTCCTGAATCGCCGTGTACACGCAGGTGTAGAAGTTATAGGCAAATAGCCAGCCGAGGCTGAACACCGCGACAAACACACCGATCTCGATACGCCCGGCATGCAGCGCCCACGCCGTGCACACCGTCGAGACAATCAGGCTGAATGCGGCAAACAGCAGCCGCCCATTGGCCACACGCTGGTGGATCTTGTCGGCGATCCAGCCACCCAGAGTCAAACCGACCAGCCCGGTGACGCCGACAATCACACCGGTCGCCACCGCCGCTTCCTGCAATGGCATCAGGAAATAGCGCTGCAGCATCGGCACCAGAAACGAATTGCAGGCATAAGTCGCGAAGTTGAAACACAACCCCGCCATCACCAGCCACAGGAACGTCGGCACAGCGAGAATCCGACGGATCGGCTTGTCGACTTTCTCCTGCGAGACCTGCACGGTTTCCGCCGCACCGCGCTTGGGTTCTTTGATGAAAAACATGAAGATCGCGAGGAACAGCCCCGGTACGGCGGCGATGAAGAACGGTGCGCGCCAACTGTCGAAAGCCTTGACCATCCAACCGATGGTGAAGAACGCCAGCAACAGCCCCAGCGGCAGCCCCAACATGAAAATGCCCATGGCCCGCGCCCGACGGTGCGCCGGGAACAAGTCGCCAATCAGCGAGTTGGCCGCCGGCGCATAACTGGCCTCACCGATGCCGATCCCCATGCGCACGATGAGGAAACTCCAGAAACTGCCCACCAGCCCGTTGACGGCGGTCAGCGCGCTCCAGGTCGCCAGACCCCAGCCCATCAGTTTGCTGCGTGAGCCGGTGTCGGCCATGCGCCCCAAGGGCAAACCGGCAATCGCGTAGACAATGGTGAATGCGGTGCCGACGATACCCAGTTGAAAGTCGCTGAGGTGCCATTCCATGCGGATCGGCTCGATGATGATCGCCGGGATGGTGCGGTCGAAAAAATTGAACAGGTTGGCGAGGAACAGCAGGAACAGAATGCGCCAGGCATTCGCCGCTTGGGTCGAGTTCTGCATGGGTCCGTCTCTTTATTGTTATAGGGCTTCACTGCCAACGCATCCGAGCCCGGAACCTGCAATCTAGTCAGCCAGACAGGGGCTGTCTGTGATCATTCGTCTGCCTGATATCGGGCCATGGCACTGTAACGAAACGTAAGCCCTTGATAAGTCTGTAATCCCCCGAAAACCGGGGCTTTTGCGGCAAAACCTTGCCACAAAAAAATAGTTTCGCGCCCCCCTTCCCAAGTCCGTGGCGAAGCCTAGAATGGCCGCCGGATCCGTCCGGATCTCCCGATCAATCCCTTTGATGCCCTCGCCCATGTCCGAAGTCAGTCCGTGTCTGAATTGCGGTGCCTGCTGTTCCCATTTCCGTGTGTCTTTTTTTTGGGGTGAGTGCTCATCTTCCGGGGGGACGGTGCCCGATGAACTGGTTACACAAATCAGTCCCAGTCGGGTGGCAATGAACGGCACCGACTGCAAATCGCCGCGTTGCACGGCATTGGTCGGCGAAGTCGGGAGTACAGTGCATTGCTCGATTTATGAAAAACGTTCCAGTCCCTGCCGGGAATTCGAAGCTTCCTGGGAGAACGGCGAACAGAATGTCGATTGCGATAAGGCCCGCGCCCGTTTTGGTTTGCCGCCCCTGCAATCGGACTGGGCTGAAATCCCTTTCGATAAAAGCGCCTGACATTTAGCACCAATCGCTATGACGCTAATGACGAAATCGTTAGCGCCAATGTGCCACTACCCCTTGCACCCCGGAAACGGCCTCTATACTCCTGTCATTCGCCTGCGTTAACCGCGCGGTTAGGACGACTTCAGAGACGGGGCATGCTATGGAGTGGCTTGGTTTGCAGTTTGTTACCGAGCTGCCGGAGAGCGGGCAGGTCATTCTTGATTGCACACATAATCCCTTGCTGGTGCTGGTGGCCTATCTGGTGGCCTGCGCCGCGAGCTTCGCTACGCTCGATATGGCCGAGCGGGTCGGTCACGCCGAAGACCTTGGTTCGCAACGCCTATGGCGCTGGATCGGCGCGACCTGCCTGGCCGGCGGGATCTGGGCCATGCACTTTATTGGCATGCTCGCTTTCCAGGCGCCGATCGAAATCCATTACGACCTGCCGGTCACCCTGTTCTCCCTGCTGATCGCCCTGCTCGCCTCGTGGCTGGCGATGCACACGCTGAGCGAGGCACAGCCGAGTCTGGTGCTTTACCTGAAAACCGCTGTGGTCATCGGCCTCGGTATTGCCGGCATGCATTACGTCGGCATGGCCGCCATGGAGTCGAGCGCCACCGCCTACTACCAACCGACCTTGTTTGCGCTGTCGATCGCCATCGCCATCGGCGCCAGTTTCGCCGCGTTATGGGTCGCAGGCTACTTGCGCGAAGGCAGTGGTCTGGCTCATCAGATGCTCAAGTACAGCGCCGCACTGATTCTCGGCGCGGGCATTTTCAGCATGCACTTCACCGGGATGGCCGCACTGCAATTGGTGTTACCGGAAGGCAGCGCACCGGACCTGTCGGCCGAAACCAGCCATTTGCAACTGGGCCTGACAGTGGCGCTGATCATCCTGCTGATTCTCGGCAGCGCGATCAGCGCGGCGCTGGCCGACAAGAAACTGCAAAGCAAGGAACACGATCTGCGCCGGGTCAACGCCCTGCTCAGCCAACTCGATCAGGCGCGCATGTCATTGCAGCAAGTGGCCAACTACGACGCCCTGACCAATCTGATCAACCGCCGCGGCTTCAACCAGATCTTCGCCGAGAAACTCAGCCAGAAAACCACCGAGGGCGGCATGCTCGCGGTCATGTTTCTCGACATCGACCACTTCAAACGCATCAACGACAGCCTCGGCCACGATGCCGGCGACGCCCTGCTCAAGGTCATTGCCAATCACATCAAAAGCTCTGTGCGCAGCCATGAAGACGTCGTCGCGCGTTTTGGCGGCGACGAGTTCTGCATCCTGATCGGCCTGCGCGATCGCGAAGAGGCGCGCACCATGGCCCAGCGCATCATGCTGAAGATGAAGGAGCCGATAGAACTGGCCGGACGCCGGATGGTGATGACCACCAGCATCGGCATCAGCCTGTTTCCCGAAGACGGCACCACCTGCGAAGAACTGCTCAAGCACGCGGATCTGGCCCTGTATCAATCTAAAGGTGCCGGGCGCAATGGCCTGCACTTTTTCAATTCCAACCTGAAAAACCGCGCGACTCTGGAACTGCAACTCGAAGAAGAACTGCGCCACGCCCTGCGCGAAGAAAACGGTCTGATGCTGTATTACCAACCGATCTTCGAACTGAAAACCGGTCGGGTCACCAAGTTAGAGGCGCTGATCCGCTGGCAACATCCGCTTCACGGACTACTGACGCCGGATCGTTTCATCAGCATTGCCGAAAACAATGGTCTCATCGCCGAACTGGACAACTGGGTGCTGCGCCGGGCCTGCCGGGACCTTGGCGAACTGTCGAACCACGGCTGCGAAGAGCTGAAAATCGCCTGGAACTGCTCGCCGCTGAATCTGGCTCGGGAAGAGTTGGCTGACGAAATCGAAAGTGCGCTGCGCACCGCCGGCGTCGCTCCGGAACGGCTGGAACTGGAAGTCACCGAAAACGCCCTGATGGGTAACATTGCCAACACTCTGGTGCTGCTGCGGCAGATTCGCGCCCTCGGTGTGTCACTGTCGATCGACGACTTCGGTACCGGCTATTCGTCGCTGGCTTACCTCAAGCGCCTGCCGCTCAACACCCTGAAGATCGACCGCTCGTTCATTCTGGACATTCCCAAAGCCACGGCGGACATGGAGATCGTCCAGGCAATCATCGTCATGGCCCACACCCTGCATTTGCAGGTGGTCACTGAAGGCGTGGAAAGCCTGGAGCAATACGAATTCCTTGAGCGTTCCGGCTGCGATTTTATCCAAGGCTACCTGCTCAGCCGTCCGGTGCCGCTGGACGAACTGCGCCCGGTGCTGGAAGAAATCAATCAGCGTAAACATTCACATGCGGTCAATCCGTTGATTCTGGCGCGCGGTACATTTGCACCAGTGTCGCTGGATCCTTCGCCAAAAAGCCCTGGGCCCCATGCAGGCGCATCAGTTGTGCGGCCAATCCGCTGATCGGCGTCGCCGAGCCTTGCTCGCGGGAGAATTTCACCGCTGTGTCGAGATCCTTGAGCAACGTGCGTACGTGCCATTTGATCGGTTCGAAACGGCTTTCGGCCATTTGCGGAGCGAGGATCTGCAACGGTTTCGAATCGGCAAAACCGCCGGCCAGCGCTTCGGCGATCAGACTCGCATCAACACCCGCCTGCTCGGCCAGCGCCACCACTTCGGCAATCACCAACGCATTGCAGGCAACTATCATCTGGTTGCAGGCCTTGGTCACTTGCCCGGCGCCGATGCCGCCCATGTGCGTAACGCGTTGACCGAGATTGAGCAACACCGGGCGCACGCGCTCAAGGTCGGCTGCATCGCCACCGACCATGATCGCCAGACTGCCGGCCTCGGCACCGACCACGCCGCCGGAAACCGGTGAATCCATCCAACTCATACCGGTTTCACTTTTCAGCTGCGCTGCCATCTCACGAGTAGCCGTTGGTTCAAGACTGGAAAAATCCACCAGCAACTGACCGCCCTTCGCACCTTCGGCAACACCGGCCGGGCCGAACACCACTTCGCGCACCACCGCCGTATCGGCCAGACACACCATCACCACGTCGGCGTGCTCGCACAGCTCGGAGGGGCTCGCCACCTGCCGGGCACCGGCCTCGACCAGTGGCGCGCACTTCGCCGGGTTACGGTTCCACACGGTCAACGGATAACCCGCGGCCAACAGGCGCCGGCACATCGGCAAGCCCATCAGACCGATTCCGGCGAATCCCAACGATGGTAGCGTTGACATCATTTTGCCTCTTTTCGATTAAAGATCGCCGAATAATGGCCGATTCATCAACGATCAGGAAAGGATTCCCCCAAGCGACAGTCAGGCCAAGTCCCTGACGCTCGGGCCTAATTCGCGCAAAAAAGACGCGAGATCTTATTCCGTGAGGTTCGCTGACATCAGTCACCGAGCCAACCAGTCCAGGTATATGGCGCAAAATGACTTCTAAAAATAATCCCGCCACTGCGGTATCCGATCTGACCCTGAGCCCCGCTGCGAACAGCCCGTCACCGTCGAAGCCATTACACCCCTCGCGTCCGCTGGGTACCCAGCAATACCTGTACTTCACCGAAACCAACACCGATCGCATCCTCGACAACCTCGATGGCCTGCGTGATCTGGTGTTCCCGCGCCCGCCGCACCTGGAAGGCGATAACGAACAGCACAACGATCAGGAATTCCCGTCGGTGTGCCTGATCGGCCTCGGTCGCTGCGGCTCCAACATCGCCCTCGACGTGGCGGAGTTGGTGTACAACGCGCGCAAGTTCTACCTCAACGAATTCAACAACGAGGATCGGGCAGCCGACCGGCGCCTGGCCGACAAGGGTTACAGCCCGGCACAGTGGATCAAGAACAACCTGCGGATCGGCCCGAACAAGTCGACCAAACCGGTGTTTCTGGTCGAGCCGCTGGTGATGCTCGGCGACCTCGACAAAGACATCGCCGGGCGTATCCGTTTCTCGCGCAAGGGTGAGAAAAGCGGTTTCCTGCGCGACTACAGCAAAATGAAGATCATGGACTTGTCCGAAGTCCACGCCGGTGGCGCCGGTAACGCGCCGATCCTCGGCCAGTACCTGGCGAAGATCATCCTCAACAAGGACACCCAGCGTTTTTCCAGCCCCGACTGGAAAATGATCCACTCGTACCTGATCGACAGCTGCGGCATCAAGGCCAACCAGTCGCGCCTGTACTTCTCGATCTTCAGTGCCGGCGGCGGTACCGGTTCGGGAATGGTCTAGTAATTTGTCCTGGAGTATTATCTTTTGTAGTTTAATT
>NZ_JBIUWI010000011.1:0-10701 GCF_044743385.1 Pseudomonas sp. NPDC087639
CATTCATTTCCCTGACTTCGATGATCGGGCTCGCCCTTGGCGTGGTCGTAATGATCGTCGTGCTTTCGGTGATGAATGGCTTCGATCATGAGATGCGCACCCGTGTGCTGGGCATGGTGCCCCACGCGACCATCGAGTCCACTGAGCCGATCAACGATTGGCAAAACCTGGCCACCCGGGTCAAGCAGAACCCGCAGGTGACGGCGGTTGCGCCGTTCACCCAGATGCAGGGCCTGCTGACCAACAACGGTCAGGTGTCCAAGGTGTTGCTCAACGCCATCGACCCTGCGCTTGAGCGCAATGTGTCGATCATCGACAACTTCATGAAGCAGGGCAAACTCGACGATTTGACGCCGGGCAGCTTCGGCATCGTGATTGGCGACAAGGCCGCGACCAAGCTGGGCGTGGGCATCGGTGACAAGATCACCTTTGTCGCACCGGAGGTCAGTGTGACCCCGGCCGGGATGTTCCCGCGCATGAAGCGCTTCACCGTGGTCGGCATTTTCCATGTCGGCGCCGGCGAGCTCGACGGTTATCTGGGCGTCACCAACCTGCAGGATCTGGCGAAAATGCATCGCTGGAAGCCTGATCAGGTGCAGGGCATCCGTTTGAAATTCGATGATCTGTTTCAGGCACCACGCGTAGCCTGGAATATCGCCCAGCAGCTCGGCGAAGACCATTACTACGCCCGCGACTGGACCCGTACCCACGGCAACCTGTATCAGGCCATCCGCATGGAGAAAGCCATGATCGGCCTGCTGTTGCTGCTGATCGTTGCGGTGGCGGCGTTCAACATCATTTCCACGCTGGTGATGGTGGTGAACGACAAGAAGGGCGACATCGCCATTCTGCGCACCCTCGGCGCCACGCCTGGGACGATCATGCGCACGTTCATGGTGCAAGGCACGGTCATCGGCGTAGTCGGGACAGCCATTGGCGCTGTGCTCGGGATCCTCGCTGCGCTCAACGTCAGCGCGGCGATTTCGGCTCTCGAAGGGCTGATCGGCCACAAATTCCTTAATGCCGACGTGTATTTCATTGATTATCTTCCGTCGCAGGTGCAGAGCCAGGATGTGGTCATGGTTTGCGCGGCTGCGTTGATCTTGAGTTTCCTCGCCACCCTGTATCCCGCCTGGCGTGCCGCGCGCACCCAGCCGGCGGAGGCGCTACGTTATGAGTGAGTCGGGCATGAGTGAAAAAGCAATCTTGAGCTGCCGCAACCTGGGCAAATCCTATGAGGAAGGCCCGGAGTCGGTACAAGTGCTGGCCGGTCTGCAACTGGAGTTGCACCCGGGCGAGCGTGTGGCGATCGTCGGCACCTCGGGATCGGGCAAAAGTACTTTGCTCAACCTGTTGGGCGGCCTCGATACGCCAACAAAGGGCAGCGTCTGGCTCGACGGTGAAGAGCTGTCGGCCCTGAGCGAGAAGAAACGTGGTCTGCTGCGTAACCGCGCACTGGGTTTCGTTTACCAATTCCACCACCTGCTGCCGGAATTCACTGCGCTGGAAAACGTCTGCATGCCGCTGCTGATCGGCACGACGCCGATCCCGGAAGCCCGTCAGCGCGCCACGGCGTTGCTGGAGCGGGTAGGGCTGGGCCATCGCCTGGAGCACAAGCCGGCGGAACTGTCCGGTGGTGAACGTCAGCGTGTGGCCATCGCCCGCGCCCTGGTGAACAAGCCGGGTCTGGTGATGCTCGATGAGCCGACCGGCAACCTCGACTCCCACACCGCACAAGGCATTCAGGATTTGATGCTGGAGCTCAGCACCTCGATGCGCACGGCGTTCCTGGTGGTGACTCACGACATGAACCTGGCTCGCCAGATGGATCGCGTCCTGCACTTGCAGGAAGGTTGCCTGACGCCCATCTGATTGGTTGAAACCCGACGTCTGAAAAGGCGTCGGGTCTTTTATTTTTATACGGTGCCCCAGCGAATGTTCAGACCGTTATCGATCTTTATCGGCACGCGCTATACCCGCGCCAAGCGCCGCAATCGCTTTGTTTCGTTCATTTCGATGACCTCGATGATCGGCCTCGCCCTCGGCGTTTTGGCGATGATCGTGGTGTTGTCGGTGATGAACGGCTTCCAGCGTGAAATGAGCTCGCGCATCCTCGGTATGGTGCCGCACGCGACCATCGTCGGCGTCAAACCGATTGATGACTGGCAGCCCGTGGCTGCCGCTGCCATGAAAAACCCAGAAGTCACCGCCGCCGTGCCTTTCACGGAAATGGAAGGCATGCTCTCCTACAAAGGCCTGATGCAGCCGATCCAGATCAGCGGCATCGATCCGGCCCAGGAAGGCAAGGTGTCGATTGTTGCCCAGCACATCGTTCAGGGGCGTCTCGATGCTCTGAAACCGGGCGAATTCGGCGTGGTGATCGGTGAAATCACCGCGCGTCGTTTCCGTCTGAATGTCGGTGACAAAATCACCCTGATCGTACCGGAAGTCAGCACCGCGCCGGGCGGCATCACGCCGCGCATGCAGCGCCTGAACGTGGTCGGCGTGTTCAAGGTCGGCGCTGAGCTGGACGGCTCGATGGGCCTGATCCACATGGCCGATGCTGCGACAATGCAGCATTGGGAACCGAATCAGGTGCAGAGCGTGCGTCTGGCGGTGAAAGACCTGTATGCCGCGCCGAAAGTCTCCTCGGACATCGCCGCCGGCCTCGGTGCCGACTTCAAGGCTGACGACTGGACCCACACTCAGGGCAGCCTGTTCAGCGCCATGAAAATGGAAAAAACCATGATCGGTCTGCTGTTGCTGATGATCGTCGCGGTGGCGGCGTTCAACATCATCGCGACCTTGATCATGGTGGTAAACGACAAGGGTGCGGACATCGCGATCCTGCGTACCATCGGCGCTACACCCCGGCAGATCATGGCGATTTTCATGGTGCAGGGCACGGTGATCGGGATTGTCGGGACGTTGATTGGCGGCGTCCTGGGCGTGATCGCGGCGCTGAATGTCAGCGAACTGGTGGGCTGGGTTGAGCGGGTGACCGGGCAGCACATTTTCAGTTCGGATGTGTATTTCGTCAGCAATCTGCCGTCGGAATTGCAGGGAGGTGATGTGCTGTTGATCTGCTCCGCCGGGTTCATTCTGAGCTTCCTGGCGACGGTGTATCCAGCGTGGCGGGCGGCGAAGATCGAGCCGGCTCATGCGCTGAGATATTCGTAAGCTCCAGACCGCTCTCGCGAGCAGGCTCGCTCCCACAGGGGATTTGTGCACGACGCAGATCCAAGGTGGGAGCGAGCCTGCTCGCGAAGGGGCTGGACCTGCTGGCCTCAATCCTTCTTCGGCAACTCAATCACAAACCGCGTCCATCCCGCTTCTGATTCGCAATGAATCTGCCCACCATGGGCCCGGACAATCGATTGAGTAATCGCCAGCCCCAACCCCGCATGTTCACTGCTGCCTTCCTGCCGCGCCGGATCCGCCCGATAAAACCGGTCGAACAACCTCGGTAACTGGTCTGCCGAAATCCCTTCACCACTGTTCTCGACGGATATTCGCACTGCGTTCGCTTGATCGAGGATTGATAAGCGCACCACACCTTCAGTTGGCGTAAACCGCAGCGCGTTATCCAGCAAGTTCGACAAGGCCCGGCGCAACATGCTGCGATCACCTTCGATTCGTGCATGCCCTTCACGAGTCAGTGTCACCCCTGCGTCCTCAGCCAAGGGCGCAAAAAACTCTATCAGCGCCTCCGCTTCGTCCGCCAACTCCAATGGCTCACGCTTGGGCATTAACAAACCGTGATCGGCCTTGGCCAGGTACAACATGTCGTTGACCAGTTGCGCCATCCATTGCAGTTCTTCGAGATTGCTGTGCAGCGCTTCGCGGTAATCCTCAATCGGCCGTGGGCGGGTGAGGGTGACTTGGGTGTGGGTCAGCAGGTTCGACAACGGCGTGCGCAGTTCATGGGCGATGTCGGCCGAAAACGCCGAAAGACGCTGAAACGAGTCGTCGAGGCGTCCGAGCATGGCGTTGAAGCTGTGGGCCATTTCCGCAAGCTCTGGCGGCATTTGCGCTTCCGGCAGTCGGGCATTGAGCGACTGCGCCGAAATCCCACGGGCTACTGCGCTCATGCGCCGTAACGGTCGTAAACCGCTGCGTGCTGCCCAAGCGCCGAGCAGCGCGGTGGCCAGTGCTGACAATCCGACGGTCAGCCAGATCAAATGCTGCATACGTTGCAGGAAGTGTTGGTGATGGGTGATGTCCAGTAACAGCGTCAATTGTGGCGAGTCGGTTTTATCCGGGTAGAGCGGGGCGTTGAGAACGCGGTAGTCGGCGCCGTCATCGCTGATGGTCGACAGACCATTTTTTCGCGGCAAGTCTTGCGGTATGCGGGGCGAACTGTCGAACCAGCGCTGCCCCTGGGCCCCGGTGATACGCAGGGAAAGATCAGCCTGCCGGCTCAGCTCATCGGCCAGTCGTGCCTGGCTTTCACTGGGCTGAACATCCTGCAGGGCCCGGCGCAGGCCGATCAGTTTGCTGTCCAGTTGTTGCTGGTCGAGTTCGATGAAGTGCGCCTCGCTGGCACGATTGAACAGCACCCCGGCAAACAGCGAAACCACGGCGGTACAAGCGGCAAACAACAAGGCCAGGCGCGAACTCAGGGACAACCGGCGCATCAGGCTGAGCGCTCTTCAAGCACGTAACCCATGCCGCGCACGGTGTGGATCAGTTTGTTGGGGAATTCGTCGTCGATCTTCAGGCGCAGTCGGCGGATGGCTACTTCGATGACATTGGTGTCACTGTCGAAATTCATGTCCCAGACTTGCGAGGCGATCAGCGATTTAGGCAGCACTTCGCCCTGGCGGCGCAGAAGCATCTCCAGCAGGGCGAACTCCTTGGCAGTCAGGTCGATGCGCTGGCCACTGCGTTCGACCCGGCGTCGAATCAGATCAAGGCGCAGGTCGGCCAGTTGCAGGCTGGTTTCCACAGCAACGGCGCTGCCACGGCGCAACAGGCTGCGCACCCGGGCCAGCAGTTCGGAGAAGGCGAAAGGTTTGACCAGATAGTCGTCGGCACCGAGTTCGAGGCCGTGCACTCTGTCCTCCACTGTGTCTTTGGCCGTCAGAAAAAGTACCGGCGTATCGAGCCCGGCACTGCGCACCGCTTGCAGGATCTGCCAGCCATTGCGTCCTGGCAGCATCACGTCGAGGATCAACAGCGCGTAATCACCGCTCAGGGCCAATTGCTGGCCGCTGTCGCCGTCGGCCACCAGTTCGGTGTTGAAACCGGCCTCGGTCAGGCCCTGACGCAGGTATTGGCCGGTTTTCGCTTGGTCTTCGACGATCAACAGTTTCATGGGCGACTCGGTGTGTAGGAACTCGGATTTTAGGATCTCAGGCTTTATAACGTGAGAGCAGGCGACAAATCCCAACCTGACAAAGTTGTAATCTGCCTGTCAGGTAGATGCCAGCGCAGGCGCGCTAGAGTTTCCCACAGGCTGAACCTTATCTTGTGGGAGTACGACTATGTTTATGCGCAAACCTTTGGCCTTGGCCGCGTGTTTGCTGGCGCTGAGCTCGCCCGTTTGGGCAGGGCCGGCACACACCTACGACTTTGGCCAATCGGCGCCTGCGGCCAACGCCACGCGCAGCATCGAAGTGGTGATGGGCGACATGTCGTTCGATCCGAAAACCATTCAGATCAAGGCCGGTGAGACCGTTCGCTTTGTGCTGGTGAATAAAGGTCAATTGCTACACGAATTCAACCTCGGTGACGCGGCGATGCACGCCGAGCATCAGCAGGAAATGTTGCATATGCAGCAAAGTGGCATGCTCACGCCTACCGGTATGAAAGAAATGTCCCACGATATGGCGGGCATGGATCACGCTGCGATGGGCCATGGCATGAAGCATGACGACCCGAACAGTGTGCTGGTCGAGCCGGGCAAAACCGCCGAGCTGACCTGGACCTTCAGTAAAGCAACCAGCCTGGAATTTGCCTGCAATATCCCCGGTCATTATCAGGCGGGCATGGTCGGCAAACTGACTGTCAGTCAGTAAGCACTCAAAGGCGCGGGCAAAGGCTGGTAGAATCCGCTGATTATTCAGTCAGGTTTCCGCCATGCATCCCGCAGCCGAACATTCGCCGCTGGGCAAATCCAGCGAATACATCGCCACGTACACACCGTCTCTGCTTTTCCCGATCCCGCGCACCGCGAAATGGGCCGAGTTGGGCCTGACCGCCGACACCCTGCCTTATAAGGGCGTGGACTTCTGGAACTGCTTCGAACTGTCGTGGCTGTTGCCGTCGGGCAAACCGGTGGTGGCCATCGGCGAGTTCAGCATTCCGGCGGATTCGCCGAACATCATCGAGTCGAAGTCGTTCAAGCTGTACCTGAACTCGCTGAACCAGACGCCGTTCGCTGATGTTGCCAGCCTGGAAGCGACGCTGGTCAAGGATCTGTCTGCCGCTGCCGGCAAACCGGTGGGCGTGCGGGTTCGCAGTCTTAAAGACGTGGAAGCCGAAGGTGTCGTGGCGTTGCCGGGTGTGTGCATCGACGATCTGGATATCAGCGTCAGCAACTACGAGCATCCGCGTCCGGAACTGCTGCGTTGTGATGATTCGAAGGTTGTGGAGGAGAGCGTGCATAGCCACTTGCTCAAATCCAACTGCCCGGTGACCAGTCAGCCGGACTGGGGCAGTGTGGTGGTGGAATATCGCGGCGCGGCGCTGGATCATGCCAGTCTGCTGGAGTACATCGTCAGTTTCCGCCAACACTCGGACTTCCATGAGCAGTGTGTCGAGCGGATCTTCCTCGATCTGCAGCGCTTGATGAAACCGGAGAAGTTGACGGTGTTTGCGCGGTATGTGCGTCGTGGCGGGCTGGATATCAACCCGTATCGCAGCACTGAGAGTTTGCAACTGCCGAACCACCGTCTGGTTCGCCAGTAAGACCTACAGGCAGAAATAAAAAAGCCCTGTCAGTGATGGCAGGGCTTTTTGCGTTTCGGCGGGAATCAGATCCCCATGCTGCCCAGTGTATTGATGATGTTGCGCAGCGTGCCAGCAATGGCAGGGTGTTCGACTTCAAAGCGTTCGACGGCCAGGTTCACGCCATCAGCGAGGCTGGCATCCTGGGTCTTGGTTTCGAGTTCAAGCTCCAACTCGATCTGCTGCATCAGCGTATGCAGATCTTCCCGCTCGGCTTCAGTCAGTGGCGGATTCTGTTCCAACTGCTCGCGCAGGGTATCTAGCTGTTTCTGCAATTCTTGGGCGGGCATGGTGTTTTCCTTTTATCGAGAGGCACTGGCATTGACCGCAGACGCGCGCCAAAGGTCTATGGCTGACCTTTAGATTAATCCACTCTCGACCACCCTGCATGATCCCGATCAGGGCTTTTCGCCTTTGAGGCGGCGCAGGCTGATGTCCGCCAGACAGGTTTCGAGCTCGCCCAGATGATCGATCACCGAGTGCACGCCGAGTCCGAACAACTGCATTGTCGCCTTGCCGCGCAGTTGTTCGCGCTCCTTCTGGCTCAGGGCCTGCCATTCGCCCGGCGCGAGGCCGCACAGCGAACCGCAGGAGGCGAGCCCGATTGTCCATAACCCGGCATTCAATCCCGATTGCAGCAATCGTGGTTCACCGCTGACCAGCACGCAGCCGTCGAGACTGGCGACGTTCAAGTTCATCAACGCTTGCCAGCAGGCGTTGGGAGCAGGCCACGGATTGACTGTTGCAGAATGTTGCGCCGGCTTGATCCACGCCGGCAACGAAGCCGACAGCGGTTGTGCAAGGGCGGGGGGCAATTCATCAAGCCAGGCGCACGGAATCTGCTGGCGCTGCAAACCGAGCACGCTGTCCAGCGCGCCGAGTGTGGCATCGGCATGTTCGGGCAGTGCGACACCGCCTTGTCGGGCGCGGGCACCGAAATCCACCAGACAGCCGCTGAGGCCGAACAGCACGGCAGTCAGTCCGGGGGCAGCGAGGGGCAAGGTTTCGGCGTGTGACATGGCAACGTCCCTGAAATAACGAACAGGCTAGGGCGTGCCGGTGACAGTTGGATGACAACTGTGTGAAAGGCGACGTAGGAGACGTCTCACAGATGCCTTTATTCGCGGACTGCCCAAAAGACCTTTTACGCTTATACTAGCGCTCTTAACGCCCAGGCCCTCGATGCCCGCGCCAGTACAAATCCAAGGAGTTTTTCTATGCGCTGGAGCCCTCCGCTCGCTCAGCTTTGTGTATATGCCGGCCTGCTGCTGGCGCCGTTGGCTGCTCAGGCCGCCACGGAAGAAGACCCTTGGGAAAGCGTCAACCGTCCGATCTTCCAGTTCAACGACTTCGTTGATACCTACGCGCTCAAGCCGTTGGCACAGGGTTATGAGTTCGTGACACCGCAATTTGTCGAAGACGGCATCCACAACATGTTCCGCAACGTCGGTGATGTCACCAACCTGGCGAACAACATCCTGCAGGCCAAACCGGCTGCGGCTGGCGTCGACACTGCGCGCCTGATCTTCAACACCACGTTCGGCCTGCTTGGCTTCTTCGACGTCGGCACCAAAATGGGCCTGAACCGCAGCGACGAAGATTTCGGCCAGACCCTCGGCTATTGGGGTGTGGGTAGCGGCCCGTACGTGATGCTGCCGTTGATGGGGCCAAGCACTTTGCGAGACGCGCCGTCCAAGTACGTCGACGGCTATACCGGCCCTTACCGTTATATCAACGACGTGCCAGTGCGTAACTCGGTGTTCGGCCTGAATATCGTCGACACCCGTGCCAGCCTGTTGTCGAGCGAAAAGCTGATCAGCGGCGACAAGTACACCTTCATCCGCAACGCCTACTTGCAGAACCGCGAGTTCAAAGTGAAGGATGGCCAGGTCGAAGACGACTTTTAATCTCGACCAGTAAGAAGAAGGCGACCCTCGGGTCGCCTTTTTTGTGTGTGCGCTTATTTCATCTGCAGAATAGTCAGGCCGAGCTTTTGGCCGCCGCCATCTTGCGCCCGGACCCAGACTACTTCGGTATCGGCTTCAAGCCCGCTGAGCGCTGCATGCTCGGAATCGATGCGCACGCTCAAACGGTCACCTACCGCGAACTGGCGCGGCGCCTCGACCTGCATGCCACTGCTGGAGAGATCGATACACACCGCTGACACCTGATCCCCTTCATGAATCAACACGACATCGGCATCGACCCGCATGCGGATGAAATCGCGTTTTTCGCTGTAGTCCCGGCCGGTTTGACTCATGCCTTCATCCTTCCATTGGGTTACGGTTTGAGCCGTTCTTATAACTCTCGGTGATTTGACAAGTAAAGTCGTCAAGCGACCATCGGCGCATGCTTGAAACGCCCCGCGGATGGGAGTACCGTCTGCGCCTTAGAAGGGCACCTCTGGTGCAACCGTGTACGGAGCAAACGCTCTAAAGCGGTGCAGCAGAGAGGCTAGAAAGCGAATCCAGTAGTCAGTGCAGGGCCTGTCGCCCCGCCAACTACGCCAACCTAATTCTGGCGCCGTTTGCCCACATGCCAAAAACCAGTGCCACGCTGCTGATAATCGATGATGACGAAGTAGTGCGCGCGAGCCTCGCGGCCTATTTGGAAGACAGTGGTTTCAGCGTCCTGCAGGCCAGCAATGGCCAACAGGGTCTTCAGGTATTCGAGCAAGACAAGCCCGACCTGGTCATCTGCGATCTGCGCATGCCGCAGATGGGCGGTCTCGAACTCATCCGTCAGGTCACCGAGCTGTCGCCGCAAACACCGGTGATCGTGGTGTCGGGTGCCGGCGTGATGAACGACGCGGTCGAGGCGTTGCGCCTGGGCGCGGCGGATTACCTGATCAAGCCTCTCGAAGATCTGGCCGTGCTCGAGCATTCCGTGCGCCGGGCCCTGGATCGTGCGCGCCTGCTGCTGGAAAACCAGCGCTATCGCGAGAAGCTGGAAAAAGCCAACCGCGAACTCGAAGCCAGCCTGAACCTGCTCCAGGAAGACCAGAACGCCGGTCGCCAGGTGCAGATGAACATGCTGCCGGAAAGTCCGTGGAGCATCGACGAGTTCAAGTTTGCGCACCAGATCATCCCGTCGCTGTACCTGTCGGGTGATTTTGTCGACTATTTTCGTGTCGATGAGCGTCGGGTTGCGTTTTACCTGGCGGACGTATCGGGTCATGGCGCCTCTTCAGCTTTCGTCACTGTGCTGCTGAAGTTCATGACCACGCGTTTGTTGTTCGAATCCAAGCGCAACGGCACATTGCCGGAATTCAAGCCTTCGGAAGTCCTTGGTCATATCAACCGGGGACTGATCAGTTGTAAGCTGGGTAAACACGTCACAATGGTCGGTGGAGTCATCGACGAGGAGACCGGTTTGTTGACCTATAGCATTGGCGGCCATCTGCCTTTGCCTGTGTTGTACACGCCTGACAGTGTTCGTTATCTCGAAGGACGCGGTCTGCCGGTGGGCCTCTTCAATGAAGCCACCTACGAAGACCACGTGCTTGAGCTGCCACCGACGTTCAGCCTGACGCTGATGTCTGATGGCATTCTGGATCTTTTGCCAGAACCTACGCTCAAAGAAAAAGAAGCGGCTTTGCCCGAACGGGTGAAGTCAGCGGGCGGCAGCCTGGATGGTCTGCGGCAAGTGTTTGGATTGGCCACGCTAGGGGAGATGCCGGATGATATCGCCCTGTTGGTGTTGAGCAGGAATCTTTAATGAGTACCGGTAGAATCCAGTTCGCCGAGCAGG
>NZ_JBIUWI010000011.1:10711-101213 GCF_044743385.1 Pseudomonas sp. NPDC087639
CGCCACCCGCGTCCCCGCGCAGCACTTCACCGCGCTCGTGCCCGCAGTGACCGAAACCCGCAGCATCGACAGCACCACATTGGGCCTGTTGGCCAAATTGTCGATCCTGTCGCGGCAGAAGGTCGGCCTGCTGCCGACCGTCGTCACCACCCACGATGACATCACCCGTCTGCTGCAATCGATGGGTTTCGAGCAGGTGTTCAACATCGTCAACCACCCAGTGCCATGCCCGGAGTGCCTGGACGACCTGCCGGATCAGGATCAGTCGGAAGAGGTTGTGCGGATCAAGGTGCTGGAAGCGCACAAGATCCTCATGGGGTTGAACGATTCCAATCGTGAAGCCTTCCATGATCTGGTGAATGCCCTCGAGCGGCACTGATCCTCTGAAGTGATGTTGTCTGGGCCGGCCTCTTCGCGAGCAGGCTCGCTCCCACACTGATGCGGCGTCGATCACACATCCCCCTGTGGGAGCGAGCCTGCTCGCGAAAGCGGCCGCAAGATCACCAAGAATTTCCCAGCAGCCACAAAAAAGGGCGAACCTATCAAGGTTCGCCCTTTTTGCATTCCAGCGACTCAGATCACAGCTTGGCTTGCAGCAATGCCTCAAGCTTTTCCTGATCACGGGCAAACTGACGGATGCCTTCAGCCAGTTTCTCGGTGGCCATCGCGTCTTCGTTGGACAACCAGCGGAACTGCGCTTCGTTCAGGCTCAGACGCGCTTCACCGGCATGACCCGGCGCCAGTTTGCGCTCCAGCTTGCCGGTGTCTGCCGCCAGCTTGTCGATCAGGTCCGGGCTGATGGTCAGGCGGTCGCAGCCGGCCAGTTGTTCAATCTGGTTCAGGTTACGGAAGCTCGCACCCATCACCACGGTCTTGTAGTCATTGGCCTTGTAGTAGTTGTAGATGCGCGTAACCGACTGCACGCCCGGATCATCGGCACCGGTGTAGTCGTTGCCGTTGGCCTTTTTGTACCAGTCGTAGATGCGGCCCACGAACGGCGAGATCAGGAACACGCCAGCATCGGCGCACGCAGCAGCTTGTGCGAAGGAGAACAGCAGGGTCAGGTTGGTCTGAATGCCTTCCTTCTCCAGCACTTCGGCCGCGCGGATACCTTCCCAGGTCGAGGCGATCTTGATCAGTACGCGGTCGCGGCCAATGCCGGCCTTGTCATACAACTCGATCAGACGGTGCGCGCGTTTCAGCACGGCGTCTTTATCGAACGACAGGCGCGCATCCACTTCAGTGGAGATACGGCCTGGAATCACTTTGAGGATTTCCTGACCCACCGCGACGCCAAAACGGTCGCTGGCCAGGCCCACATCGCCCTTGCAGTCGCTGACGCAGGCATTCAGCAGCTCGGCGTAAGCAGGAATGGCCGCTGCCTTGAGCAGCAGGGAAGGGTTGGTGGTGGCGTCGACCGGCTTGACCCGGGCAATCGCTTCGAAGTCGCCGGTGTCGGCAACCACGGTGGTCATTTGTTTGAGTTGTTCCAGCTTGGAAGTCATGTGTGTGCTCTGTCCTGTGGGTTTGACGACATTACCCGAGCGCTGACAGCCACTCAAGGGCGGGTGCGTGTATCGACGGCCCATGCGGCAACAACCTGAAAACGATTGTTTGAAAGGTAGGGCGCGGTATCGATGAATACGATGCCAAAACCGCTCACAGGTTCAACGCAACTGACCTGCGTACAGATCAGTCGCGCATGGCCTACTGCGCGTTCAATTGAGTGGCGGCGGCCATTTTTGCCGGTTTCGGTTGCCCGCCCGAGGTCAGCAGGCCGAAGTTTTTCTCGCGATCGTTACTGCCCGAGTCACTGTTCTTCCATTCGTATATCGATGTCAGCGGGATGTTGAGTCTTTTTACATCGACGATGAATGCGCTGATTTTGTTGGCTTGTCCGTCATTGCCACCGTTGGAGGTGAGCGCCGAGATGCCCCATTCACTGATGACGCCGGGCAGGTGGAAGTTCTGCTGGATGAAGGCCTGCGCATTGCTGATCTGCGTGGCGGTCATGCCGTAGGGGTGATAGGAGATCGCGTTCAGGCATTTCGGGTATTCACTGACGATGCGGCTCAGCGCCACGGTTGAGGCAGAGCCTGCCGTCGGTGGCCGGGCGAAACCGTAGCCGACCCGTGGCGTCGATTGCGGTTTGTCCTGCAGCGACTTGCACACCGCGCTCATGAACGGCACGAACGTCGTGTCGAAATTACGAGTCGGCCAATAGGTTTCAAGGTCCGGCTCATTCCAGATTTCAATCGCCGCCAATTGAGCGCTGTAGGTTGTCTCCAGACCGGTCAGCACGTTGGCGAAGGATTCGCCAGCCGTTGCCAGTTCAGCGCTATTGCCTGACGCCGAGGTCAGCGGCTTGATGGCGCGCACGGTCAGCAAAACTGGCAGGCCAGCGGATTTGGCCGTTGCAAAGGCATCACTCACCTGCTTCTGATAGGCCTTGGCGCTCAGGCTATCGCTCCACACGCCGAAGCGCACAAAGCTGAATCCTGCTTCTTTGATGTGTGCGGCATCTTCGGCGGTGAAGTTCTGGATCTTCACCTGAACACCGATGGTTCTGGCGGGGAGGTTGGGGAACAGTTCACTGGCGTGAACCTGCGTCGCGGCACTGAGCGCCAGTAACACTGAAGCGCTGAGCCGTTTGAGATGGGCTGATTTCATGTCGGTTCTCCCGATGGGAATGACAACGGCGAATAGTTATCTTGTTACATGAGTTACGAAACTAACAACGACGCTTAGTGCGCGAATGTTATTAATTGTCAGGAAGTCATTATCCGAAAATCACAGTTATTTTTAGTCCGGTAATTCTGGTTGGGGCGCTTTTGGGCCTGTGGTACTTAATACGCTGTAGTAACAGGGCGAATCTATTTCTGAGTGCATGAAGATCTAGTGGGTTCATTAAAGTTCGCTCTAGATGTTGGCAGTTTGATATTACACAGGAAAGTAAACCTTGTTCAAAAAGATCCTTGTCGTCTGCGTGGGCAATATATGCCGAAGTCCGACAGCAGAACTTCTGCTGCGTAACGCGCTGGCGCCTTCAACGATCTCGGTGACCTCCGCAGGCCTCGCCGCACGTGTCGGCGAAGGCGTTGAAGCCTCGGCGCGGCAGGTGCTGGAGGATCACGGGCACAGTGCCCAGGGGTTTCAGGCGCGGCAACTGACAGCCGACATCGTCAATGAATCAGACCTGATTCTGGTCATGGAAAAACAACACGTAAATCAAGTATTGAAAATTGCCTCTCACGCGAGAGGCAAAGTGTTTTTGCTCGGCAAGTGGCAGAGCGAGCGCGAAATACAAGATCCCTATCGTCAAGGCAAGGCCGCTTTTATTCATGCCCATGCATTGATTGAAGATGCTGTCAGCTCATGGGCACAACGTCTCGCACGTTGATGAATATTCTTCAGATCAGTGAATGGTAAGAACAGACTTATGCAGTTACCGTCAGTAATCGCCAGCCGTGATAACGATCAAGACAGTATTGATCTGCTCGGCATATTCGGCAGTTTGATTGACCAGAAGTGGTTGATCGGCGCGTTCACCGGCGCCTTCATGGCCGCCGGTGTTGCCTATGCAGTGTTGGCCACGCCCGTGTACCTGGCGAACGCGCTGGTGCAGGTCGAACCGAAAAAGAACGACATGCTCGGGTTTTCCGACCTCAACAGCATGCTCGGTGGGCAATCGCCGTCGGTGACCGAAATCGGCATCATCAAGTCCCGCGCAGTGATCGGCAAAACCGTCGATGACCTGCGTCTGGATATTGATGTCACTCCCAACCGGTTCCCGGTTATTGGCGGTTTTCTCGCCCGCCGTTATCGCGGCGAAACCGAGTTAAGCGTCGCGCCGCCGCGTTTCGGCTTCAATAGCTACGCGTGGGGCGGTGAGCGTGTGGACATCGCCCGGCTCAACCTGCCGAAAGAGCTGTTGGGCAAGAAGCTTACGCTGATCGCCGGTGAGCAAAATCACTTTCAGTTGTTCGATGAGAACGACAATTTGCTGGTCGACGGCGTCACCGGCGAAGCCTTCGCTCAAGACGGCGTTGAAGGCTTGATCGCGCAGCTATCGGCCAACCCCGGCACGCGTTTCGAAGTGGTGCGTAATCCACGGATCGTGACCATCCAGAGCTACCAGGATGCGTTGGATATCACTGAACAGGGCAAAGAGTCGGGAATTATTCGTCTGGCGCTGGCCAGCTCCGATGCGCCCGAGGCGGTGAAGATCCTCAACAAGATTGCTGCACTCTACGTTGAACAGAACGTGCGACGCACCTCAGCTGAAGCGGCACAAAGCCTGGCTTTTCTGCAAAGCCAGTTACCGCAGGTCAAACGCGATCTGGCCAAGGCCAGCGATGCGCTCAACGCCTACCAGACTCACGGCAAAACCGTGAACATCTCCCTGGAAACCCAATCGGTGCTCGGTCAGTCCGTGGCGCTCGAAACGCGAATTTCCGAGCTGAAAATGCAGCAGGCGGAGATGGATCGCAAGTTCACCAAACAGCATCCGGCCTATCGCGCGTTGATGAGCCAGATCGGTGAATTGACCCAACTACAGAAGTCACTGGAAGGCAAGGTTCAGGACTTGCCGGCCACGCAACAGGAATTGCTCAATCTGACCCGCGATGTTGAAGTTGCCTCGCAGATCTACACGCAACTGTTGAACAAATCCCAAGAGCTGGACATCGTCCGGGCTGGCGCTGTCGGCAACGTACGTTTGGTGGATGCGGCGGATGTCGACCTGACCAGTCCGGTCAAACCGAAAAAACCTTTGATCGTGCTCATCGCCACGTTCCTCGGCGCCTTCCTCGGCGTGGCGCTGGTGCTGCTGCGCAAATCCCTGAGCCGTGGTCTGGAAGGGCCAGAGGCCATCGAGCAACTCGGCCTGCCGGTCTATGCGTCGATTCCCTATAGCGCACTGCAACAGGAAGAGGACGGGAAAAAAGGTCGCGCTCGCGACGGCGCCGACAAACCGGCGTACCTGTTGGCATTGCGCAACCCGACGGATCTGTCCATCGAATCGATCCGCAGCCTGCGCACCTGTCTGCACTTCGCCGGCCTGGACTCGACCAACAACCGCATCATGATTTCCGGGCCGAGCCCGCAGGTCGGCAAGACCTTCGTGTCCTCCAACCTTGCCGCCGTCATGGCGCAGAGCGGCCAGCGTGTGGTGCTGATCGATGCCGACATGCGCAAAGGGCATCTGCACAAGACCCTGAACGTACCGATCGAAAATGGTCTGTCGGACCTACTGGTCAAACGCTGCAGCGTCGAACAGGCGATCAATAAAATCGAAGGCGCCGACCTGCACTTCATCAGTCGTGGCCAGGTACCGCCCAATCCTTCCGAGCTGTTGATGCACGCCAATTTTCGCGAGCTGCTGGCGCAACTCAGCGACATGTACGACGTGGTGATCATCGATACACCGCCGCTGCTGGCCGTGACCGACGCGGCGATTGTCGGCCGTGATGCGGGCATCAGCCTGATCGTCACGCGCTTCGGGGTGAACCCGGCCAAAGAGATCGAGTTGACCATTCGCCGCTTTGCCCAGAACGGCATCGAGCTCAAAGGCGCGGTATTCAACGGCGTCGAGAAGCGCGCGTCCAGCTATTACGGCAACGGCGGCTACGGCTATTACAACTACGAATACGCGTCCGACAAGTCCTGAGTTTCAGCGGTTGTCCTTACTTTTGAAGTGGGTGAATTGTGAAGAAAATACTGCACGTGGCTGAAACGATAAAAGGTGGCGTCGCGACGGTGATCCGCACGATTTCAACGTCCCCCGAAGACGACGCTGCCAACTATCAGCTGGTCTATCTGGTCCCGCAGGATCAGGAAAAAGAACTGCACGGCATCGCACCGCAGCAGATACGTACTTTCGCCCGTACCGGGCGCAATGTGCCGTCGCTGCTACGTTTCGCCTGGCGTCTGGCCCAGGTGATGCTCAAGGAGAAACCGGACGTGGTGCATTTGCACAGCACCTTTTCCGGGGTAATCGGTCGTTGCGTGTGTGTGCTGTTGCGACCGTGGCGCAAGCCGAAAATCGTCTACTGCCCACACGCCTTTTCGTTCCTGATGGAAAGCTCGCCGACCAAGCAGAAAGTCTATGCGTGGATCGAGCGCGTGTTGCAGAAGGTCACCGACGTGATCATTTGCGTCAGCCAGTACGAACTGGATAAAGCCGCACGGTTTGGCATTGATCGCAAGCGCATGAAGCTGATCTACAACGGCATTCATCACCGCGACGATGCGGCGAAAACCCACAATCCCGAGCCTATTCACCTGCTGTTTGTTGGCCGTCTCGACTACCAGAAAGGCTTCGACGTGTTGCTCAAGGCTTACGCCAAGGTGCAGCGCAACGATCTGAAACTGACGGTGGTGGGTAGCGCTGTCAACGAGGATGCGGTCGAGTGCCCACCCATGGACTCGGTTGAATACTTGCCGTGGGTTACGCCGAGCGAAGTGCACGCGCTGTATCAAAAAGCCGATGCGCTGATCGTCCCGAGCCGTTGGGAAGGCTTTGCCATGGTGCCGCTGGAAGGCATGGCCATGGGGCTGCCGGTGATTGCCAGCAATTGCACGTCGTTACCCGAGTTGGTCACTGACGAAGTGTCCGGTTACGTCTTTCCCTCAGGTGACCATCAGGCACTCGCCGACGTGCTTTCGAAAATCCAGAAGCCACGGTTACTCGACCTCGGCAACGAAGGTCGCAGCATCGTCCGCGAGCGTTTCAGCGCTGCGTTGATGATTCGCCAGACCTACGATCTGTATCGCGCTCCCTCTTATTAAGTAGAACTCAAGCTTATGAACGTAACGATTTTGCATGGCTACAGTGCGTCCAACTCCGGTGACGGCCTGCTCGTCGATCTGGCCATTGCCCTGGTGCAGCGCAACTTTGGTGAGGACACCGCGATCAGCGTCGTGGCGTCCGATCCCGAGTCCTTCAGCTATTTGCCGCACCCGCGTTTTGACGCGCCGGTGATGGCGGCCAAAGGTTTGGGCCGGGTCAAGCAAGCCGTGTTTCTCAATCAGTCCTACGCGGGGCTTGCCGATCTGTTGAAGAAAACCGATCTGATCGTCGGCGTCGGTGGCGGCTACATGCGCTCGAAAAGCGCTTTTGAACACATCAAACTGAAACTGGGCCACGCCAAGCAACTGGAAACCGCGATCCTCAGCAAAGTGCCTTCGGTGTACCTGCCGCAGAGCATCGGCCCGTTCCACGGCGAGAGCAGCAAGATCGTCGAGCATTACGCCAGCGCCGATGCGGTGTTCGTGCGCGACAATCGCTCTTCGGCGATCTTCGATGCCTGTGAAAACGTCTACCGCGCGCCGGATCTGGCGGTGCAGTCATTGGCGAGCAAAATCCTTCTGCAACCCAAGTTCACCCGCTGCGCCTCATCGCCGGCAACGGTCTGTGTGGTGCTGCGCAAGCCGCCAGAGTGGAGCAAGGAAAAGAAAGTCGCCTACGTTGCCAACCTGAAGTTGCTGCTGCAGCGCCTGAAGAACAAAAGCAAAGTCGTCTGCGCCGTACAAAGCGCTGTGCGTGGCAACGATGACGGTGCGTTCTATCGCGAACTGGGCATCACCGAAGACCTGCTGTCGTTGAAGGCCACCATTGCTAAATATCAACCGGACCTGGTGATCTCCGTGCGCCTGCACGGGGCCATCGAGTCCTTGCTCTCCGGCGTGCCGGCGTACCACATCAGCTACGAGCGCAAAGGCTTTGGCGCCTATCAGGACATGGGTGTCGAGGACTGGGTCATCAACGGCGGCGACATCGATGTCGACACCATCATCAACACGGTTTACGCACCGAATGCACTGTCGAATTTCGGCAAGCGCCTGACCGATACCTGCCGCGAGATCGAGGCGAAAACCGTGGCCATGGACGACATCATCAAAGGGATCGTTCGATGATATTTCGGCTACTGCTTCGCGGCGGTGCGTTGGGCGCGAAGTTTTTGCTGGTGCTGGCCATCACCCATTTCCTCGGTTATGAGGCCCTGGGTTTTTACGGCGTGGTGGTCGCGGCGTCGTTGATCGCGTCGAAGTTCTACAGCGTCGGTTTCAGTTCCGAGATCAATCGGTTGATCAGTGTTGGCGGCAGTTCGCGCCGGGTTGTCGACAAGGTTCTGCTGCTGTACCTGGCGGTGGGGCTGGTGTTGTCGCTGGTGACCGTGGGGATTTATTCACTGTTCCAGCAGGTTGATGCGCCGATCGCGCTGATCGCTTGTGTGACGCTGGTGTTGCTCACCGAGCACCTGTCGTTCGAAATCAACTCGTTCGTGTTTTCCGCACAGAAAGCCACGGCGGGTGCGTTGCTGTTTTTCATCAAGACCGGCCTGTGGGCGTTGTTGGCCGTGGGCGGGATGATGCTCGGCTGGGTGTCGGGCGTCGCCAGTGTGTTGTGGCTGTGGGTCGCCGCCAACGTGCTGGTGATCATCGCGGGTTACTTGATTGTGGTGAGAGTTCATCACGGGCGAGAAGCCGGGACGCTGGCTACGGGCGCCGTGTGGAAGGCCGGGTTGCCGTTCTATCTCGGCACCGGGTTGATAGCGTTGAGTCAGTACGCCGAGCGCTTTCTGATCATCGACCTTGAACCCTACGCCAGCCTCGGTAAATACGTGTATGCGTGGTCGGCAGCCAACACCTTGCAGGCGTTGTCTTACGCGGTGGTGGCGGTGGTCGGGATTCCGGTGCTGGCCAAGCGTTTTCAGGCGGATCAACAGGCGTTCACGGTCAAGCAACTGTTCGTGAACAAGTGGGTTGCACGTTCGCTGGTGGTCTCCGCTGCCGTGGCGGTGGCGATTTATCTGTTCTTCAACATCGTGCTCGATTATGTCGCCACCAGCGTGCCGCGTCCGGATAACGCGCTGCTTGCCGTGCTGATTTTCTCCTTCGCCCTGCGTGCGATTGGCGACATCGTCTGGGGCGGGTTGATCGCTTCGAAAAACAGTCGGGTATCACTCGCCAGTGCGGCGATCTGCTTGCTGGTTTCGGTGCCGGTCAGTTACGTGCTGATCAAGCACTATTCGATCTATGGCGCGGCCTGGGGCAACGTCTTCGCGATCATTGTGCAACTCGGCGTGATTGCTCTGTTGACCCGCGTGACCGGCACGAAAAAGGCTGCCGTGTCATGGGCCTGAAGCTGCCGTGCATCGAGTTTCGTGGCAAGAAACTTGATTCGTACGTCTCGTTCCTGATCCTCTTCACCGGGTTGTTTCTGTCGGTGGCCATGCCACTGCTGATTCCCCGTGATCCCGGCCCGGATGCCATGACGTTGTGGTCGTCTTACGCCCGCGCCGACAACTGCAATTTCTGGAACCCGTTCTCGCCGGATCGCTCGTCCTACGAGTGCTCGGCATTCCTGCTGCGGCCCACCGGGATCAACCTGACCAATGCCTGGGCCTACGGCATGTTCTGCAACTTTTTCCTCACGGCGATTCCGGTGGTGGTGTTCCGGCGCATGCCGCTGGCGATCTTCGGCACCCTGTGTCTGTGGGGCATCGTGCGCTCGTTTTTCCTGGAAAACCTGACCAAGGAAATCATTGTGTCGGTGGCGGTGTTGAGCATTTTGCTCAGCTCGTTGACACGCAAATATCGCGGCGGATTTTTCCTCTCGGCGGTGATCTACGGCGTACTGATCCGGCCGTACTGGATTCTGTTTTCGCTGTCCTGGGTCGGCGTCTGCGTGATGAAGAAGTACGTGTCGCGTTTCACCTTCTTCCTGATGCTGTTCCTGTTTTACCTGGCGGTGGCCATGGCGATCCAGGTGGCGCTCGGGTTTCCGGTGTCGTCGATTCGCGCCAGCAACAACGAGTTGCGCACGGCGGGGGAGGAGGGCTCGAAGTCGTTGATCGTGTCCTGGCTCAGCGGCAGTGACTTCGTCTCGCAAGCGCTGGACTCGATGATCATCTTCTTCCGGCTGTCGTTCCCGGTGGAGCTGATTCTGCTATCGGGGCCGGGCCAGGTGATCTTTGTGGCGTTGATGATCATGACCGCGCTGTTGCTGTTCAAAGTCATCACCTCGACCGATTACAAAGGCGCGCCGATCCAGACCAAACCCAAGGAACTGATCGCGATTCCGCTGGCGTTTTTGCTGGTGCAAGGCTTGTTCGAGCCGGACTTCGGCTCTTTCGCCCGGCACTTCTCGATGGTGGTGCCGGTGCTGTTTGTCGGCCTGGGATTGATGCTGCGCGCGAACAAACCGGTGCAGGTTGAATCAAGAATTCTGAATTGAGGCAGGTGCTTTATGTCGAGCAAGAAAAAGTCCCTGGAGATCGAAACCCTGCGTGGCCTGGCGTGCCTGCTGCTGGTGCTCTATCACGTCATCGGCCCGTTGGGCGGTGGTTTGAAGATTGATCTGGGCTCGCCGTTCCGGGTGCTCGCCGACTCGATGGTGTACGTGCGCATGCCGCTGTTCACCTTCATTTCCGGCTACATCTATTCCATCTACAAAATCCGCGGTAATGACTTTTCGACGTTCTTTTCCGGCAAGGTGCGGCGGTTGATCGTGCCGCTGTTTTGCGTGGGCGTGCCGTTCTCGGTGTTGCAAGCTGTAGGGCCGGGGGTGAACAAGGATGTCGGCGTGATGGATGCGTTGTTGTCGTTCTGGGTGCCGATCAATCACTTCTGGTTCTTGCAGGCGGTGTTCATCATTTTCATGTTCGTCGGCCTGTTGGAGTGGCGCGGTCTGCTGCGCTCGGCGACCCGCTTGTATCTGCTGTTCGCGTTTGCCGCCGTGGTATTTCTGCTGCCGCCGTTCAAGTTCGACGCGTTCGGCATCAACGGCGCAATCTACCTGCTGCCGTTTTTCGTGGCGGGGATGATTGGCCAGGAAAACGTCAGCCAGTTGAAGCAGACGTTCAAGGTGATCGGCCCGTTGGTGTTTGTGTTGATCTCGCTGACGCTGTTGTATGTGGCGGCGGTGGATCGCGAGTTGATTGTTGATCGCCGCAGTCTGATCGGTCTGACCGTGGGCTGCGTGTCCTGCTTCGCGCTGCTGTCCAGTGACATGCGCTCGAAGTGGCTGACCTGGCTGGGCGGTTATTCCTATGCGATTTTCCTGTTCCATGTCTTGTTCGCGGCCACGTCGCGGTTTGTACTGGGGCGCCTGGGCGTGAAGGATGAGAGCCTGCTGGTGTTCGGTGGTGTGGCGTGCGGTTTGCTCGGGCCGGTGGTGTTGTCGATGATTTTCAGTCGGTTCAACTTTACGTCCGTGCTGTTTTTGGGGGAGCGTGCGGCGAGTAAAAAACCGCCGGCGACCATCACTCCGGTGGTGCAGGCCTGAGAATGCTAAAAGCTTCGCGAGCAGGCTCGCTCCCACACTGGATCTGTGTCTACACACGATCACTGTGGGAGCAAGCCTGCTCGCGAAGGGGCCACTACGGACTAAAGGAAATTTTGCATGTTGGTAGTTGATGACACCCGGCCAGTTGCGGCCGCGGTGGTTGAGGTGGGCGATGCGCGCGAGCGCTTTGCCCAGTGGCGCGAAGGCAAGGCCGGCAAGGTTTTGTCCGTCTCGGTAATCGGCGACAGCTACAGCGCCGGGCAGGATTTCTATCTGAACAAACTGGTGCAGCGTGTGGCCGGCGAGGTGGGTTTTGCCGGCCCCGGTTACGTCGGCTTCAACCATGGCGCGGCACTGGGCGGCACCCATTTCAAATACACCCGCAGCAGCGAAAAGTACTTTGGTGGTGGCTGGGATGTGTCCAGCCTCGGCCAGGCCAGCCCCGACAGCCGCACGGTGACGGGGCGTCCCGGCGCCTGGTTGCAGATCGATGCCAACCCGACACCCAGGATCAGCACGGCGGTCACTCAGGCGAAATTGCTCTATCTGGGCAATGGCGAGTCCAGTGAACTGCGCTATCGCTGGACGCCATCGGAAGACTGGAAGCCGTTGACGCTGGCCGGTTCCGGCGTTCAGGAAGTGCCATTGCCGGGCACGCCGACAGCGGCGGATTGGGCGTTCAAACTGGAAGTGGTGAAAGGTGCGCCGACGCTGTTCGGCGTGTGGATGAGCAATGATCAGAACGGTGTGCGGGTGTCGAAACTCGCGGCGTCCGGCGCGGCATCTGCTGACTTTTATCACAAGGATCCGCACTGGCAGACGCAGTGGAAAGCCGCCGTGTCGAAGATTCCCGCCGACGTTTACCTGATCATGCTCGGTGGCAACGATCAGGGTTTCGGGGTGAAACCCGAGGCGTATCTGCAGAACGTTCAGGGGCTGGTGGGGATGATCCGCGAGATCCAGCCGAAGGCGAGCATCAACCTGATCATGCGGCAGGACACCACGCGCTCCAGTGCGTATCCGATGTCGGCGTATGCGCAGGTTCTGCAGCCTTGGGCACACGAGCAGCATCTGGGTTACGCCAACCTGCAATGCGCCTTTGGCCCCGACGTCAAACGCTATGCTGCCGAGATGATTGGTCCGGACAAGATTCATCCGGTGCCGGCCACAGGCGGAAAGGTGATTGCCGATTATTTCTATGGCTGGATCGTGGGTGGCCACACAGGCAATTGCAGCGAAACACCTACCCGTTGATCGTTCCCACGCAGAGCGTGGGAACGATCAGGCCGCGTCAACTATTCGAAGGCCTCGACCTGATCGAGCAATTCCGTGAGCTTCTGCGGCATCAACCGCGTATCACAACGGGTTTCCACGTTGATGATGATCGCCGGGTCGTTACAGCAAATGCGCACGCGAAAGCGCCAGTCGCTAAAAATCACTTTCAGGCCATCGCGGTCGTCGATTTCCAGCGCCTGTTCGCCGTAAAGCATTTTCAGATGGGCGAGCAGGGGATAGGGATCGGCCATCGTCCGGCGAATATCGCCGGACGATGGAAACATGCCGATGCGCTCCACCAACAGGATGGTGCCCAGCCAGGACTCGTTGGCGCTGGGCAACGGCTGATGGCGTGACAGCCAACTCACCACCCCGAGGTTGCCCACCTCGCGTTCAATCTCTACGGAATGTTGTGCAATGTTCATGGTGACCTGCCTGAAGTGAAGAGTGGGCGTCGAGTGTCGGAGCCGTCTCAGCGGCCCTTGAGGTACACGTTTTCGTAGCAGAAGTTGGTCGCTTGCAGATAACCCTCGGCATCGCCGCAGTCGAAGCGCAGGCCCTTGAACTTGTAGGCCAGCACGCAACCGTTCTGCGCCTGTTTCATCAGCGCGTCGGTGATCTGGATTTCGCCGCCCTTGCCCGGCTGGGTATCGGCGATCAGGTCGAAAATGTCCGGGGTCAGGATGTAGCGGCCGATGATCGCAAGGTTCGACGGGGCGTCCTGTGGCGCCGGTTTTTCCACCATGTTGTTGACCCGGTAGATGCCGTCGGAAATCAGCTCGCCAGCGATCACACCGTACTTGTGCGTTTGATCAGCCGGGACTTCCTGGATGGCGACGATCGAGCAGCGGAATTTCTTGTACAGCTGGATCATCTGCGCGAGGACACCGTCGCCTTCCAGGTTCAGGCACAGGTCGTCGGCCAGTACTACGGCGAAGGGTTCGTCGCCGATCAATGGGCGACCGCTGAGAATGGCGTGGCCCAGGCCTTTCATTTCTACCTGACGGGTGTAGGAGAACGTGCAGGTGTCGATCAGCTCACGGGTGCCGGCGAGAAACTTCTCTTTCTCGGTGCCGCGAATCTGGTGTTCCAGTTCATAGCTGATGTCGAAATGGTCTTCCAGCGCACGCTTGCCCCGGCCTGTGACGATTGCCATGTGTTGCAGGCCGGCGTCCCGAGCTTCTTCAACGGCGTACTCGATCAACGGTTTGTTGACGATCGGCAGCATCTCTTTCGGCATTGCTTTGGTGGCCGGCAAGAAACGCGTGCCGTAGCCGGCAGCGGGGAACAAACATTTACGAATCATAAAAGTATCCTGGACAGTCATGGAACACAGCCAACGGGTGCATGCACTAACGAAGGAGTGCAAGTTTCAATAGTTATTGAACGAATGCTTTAATACCTGAGTCAGGTTGTTAATGGCAAATAGCGGAGGCGGTAAAACACGACAATGTTATGCGATGTCGGTTAGAGCGTTATTAGTTATTTTTAGTCGGTATCTGTTGATAGTGATGAGTGCACTTGCAGTGCTAATAAGTACCGGGCAATACAGTGTGACCTGCAAAAATAAATATTGCCAGTCATTGAACTAGTTTTGTTTTCGGTTGTTGTCGCCTTGTTTGTGTGGATTGCGACACATCTCCACAACAAGAGGCTTGACACGCTACTTGGCACTTATCCAATTACGGACCCGCGCTATGAACATTCTGGTAACCGGTGGCGCCGGCTATATCGGCTCGCACACCACACTTGCTTTGCTTGAAGCAGGTTATGAAGTTGTCGTGCTGGATAATCTCTGCAACAGCAGCGACGCGGCATTGCATGCGGTGGAAGCCATCTGTGGCAAGAGTGCGCTGATGATTCGCGGTGATGTCTGTGACCGGGCGCTGCTCGACCGGATTTTCCAGGAGCATGCCATTGGAGCGGTGCTGCATTTCGCCGGGCTCAAAGCCGTCGGCGAGAGTGTGCGCAAGCCGCTGGCCTACTACGAAACCAACGTCAGCGGCAGCATCACGCTGTGTCAGGCGATGGCAGCGGCGGGGGTGTTCCGGCTGGTGTTCAGCTCCTCGGCGACGGTGTATGGCGAGCCTGAGCAAATGCCGATCCGCGAGGATTTCCCGACCGGCAATCCGACCAATCCCTACGGCCAATCCAAACTGATTGTCGAAAACGTCCTGCGCGACCTGAGCCAGTCGGAGCCGCGCTGGAGCATCGCCTTGCTGCGGTACTTCAACCCGATCGGCGCGCATCACAGCGGTCAGATGGGCGAAGACCCGAACGGCATCCCCAATAATCTGGTGCCTTATATCAGCCAGGTCGCGGTGGGCAGCCTGCAAGAACTGTCGATCTTCGGCAACGATTACCCGACCGTCGACGGCACCGGCGTGCGTGACTACATCCACGTTGTGGATCTGGCGGACGGCCACCTCAAGGCTTTGCAGTCGATCACTGACCGCACCGGCATTCACACCTGGAACCTCGGCACCGGCGATGGCTACAGCGTATTGCAAGTACTGCGCGCCTTCGAGCAGGCTTGCGGGCAGCCCGTGCCGTATCGAATGATGCCGCGTCGTTCGGGGGATATTGCCGAGAGTTGGGCTGACGCTTCCAAAGCAGAGCAAGAGTTGGGCTGGAAAGCCACGCGTAGTTTGCAGGACATGGTCACCGATACTTGGCGCTGGCAATCGAACCATCCCAAGGGTTATCTCGGCTGATGTCGTTTTGATGCGAAATGTTAGTTTCGGTCAGGTGTTAGATATCGTCGGGAAAATACGCTGGAAATGCCTTTTGCAAGTCCGTAGATATAAACCTGCCGTTCGACTTTTATCAGTTGGGTAAGACTGTGAAAGAACAACGGATCTTGTTCGCATTTTTCGCGGACTTGAACTCTACCACCTCTAACACCAGTCGGTTTTTAACAGATTGAATGTTAGAAAGGAGTTGATATGAAAAAAGTGATGGCAGTTGCCCTGTTGACGATGTTGAGCAACTGGGCTGCCGCAGCTGAAGCACCGCTGACGGCGGTGACCAATGTAGGTGGCAGTGTGGCGGCTTCTCAAGCGCCTGCAGCCAGTACTGCAATGGTTGCCAGTGCAGTAGCGGCGTCCAACAGCGGTGGCAGTGCCAACGGCGGTACCACCGGCACCACAGGTACCACCGGTACAACCGGCACGCATAACTAACAGAAGTTTTGTTAGTGCAGTACAGGGTCGCCCGACGCAAGTCGGGTGACTTCTTTTTAGATTCGCCCTTGAATAGCGTAGTGCCATTATGACTCGTAGTTTTTCTCTTTTGATGTTGGCAAGTTTCGCTTTACAAGGTTGCATGTTTTCCCCGGGCCAATACCTGAGTACCAGTGACATCACCCGCCAAGGGGCCAGTGAAAGCAGCCGGGTCGAGCTGATCCCGATCACCCCCAAGCTGATTTCCACCACCCGCGCCACGTACAAGCGTGAGCCAGTGCCGGCGGAGCTGTTGGCGACCCCGGCCGAGTACCGCATCGGCAACAATGATGTCTTGTACATCACGGTCTGGGATCACCCTGAGCTGACAGCCCCGTCCGGCGCGCAACAACAGATCGATGCCAACGGTCGACTGGTGCGCTCCGACGGCACGCTGTATTACCCGTTCATCAAGGAGGTCCAGGCCGCCGGCCGGACCATCCAGCAACTGCGCGCTGACATCGAACAACGGCTGTCGGCGTTCATCGCCGAACCGCAGGTGGATGTCGCGGTGCTGCGTTTCGCCAGTCAGAAAGTCGTGGTCACCGGCGCGGTGGCCAAGGGCGGCCCGCAAGCGATTTCGACCAATCCGCTGAGCGTGGTCGAAGCCCTCGGTTCCGCCGGTATCGATACCAACAATGCTGACTTGTCGGGCCTGACGCTGACGCGCAACGGCCGGGTTTATCCGCTGAATCTCGACTCGCTCAATCAGCAGGATTCCGAGTTGCAGGGCGTCTACCTCAAGGGGGGCGACCAGCTGTATCTGCCGTACAACGACAACAAGCGCATTTACGTCATGGGCGAGGTCAACCAGCCGCGCGCATTGAGCTTCAAGACCGCCACCATGAACCTGTCGGATGTGCTCGGCTCGGTCGGCGGCTTGAGCCAGACCACCTCCAACGGCAACGCGGTGTACGTCATCCGTGGCGTGGAAAACCTCGACGTCGAGCCGGCGAAGATCTACCAGTTGAACGCCGAATCGCCGACCGCCATGGCCCTCGCCACGCACTTCGAAGTCCGTCCCCAGGACGTGGTCTACGTCGGGCCTGCCAACGTGACGCGCTGGAACCGCTTCATCAGCCAATTGGTGCCGTCGGCGTCGATTGTCGGGACCGGGGCTTCCGCTGCGAAGAACTGGAGCGAATACAGTAACAACAGCAAATAAGGCCGCCGACTGTGAACACGTTGAAAGTTGGCGTCTGCCTGAGTGCGGCCCTGTTGTTGTGTGGCTGCAACCCGCTGATGAGCGCTTCGTTGAACAACCTCAAGTCGGCGGTGATCGGGCCGGACGAGGTGGACGTGACCGCGGCCCAGGTGGCCGAGGTCAACTATCCGCAAATCAAACTGACCACGCCGTCCGGCTCCGGGGTGTTGGCGCTGGTGCGCGAGCGTGAAGACCTGCAGTTCTGGGTCGCCTCCGGCAAACAAGTGTTGCTGCTGCGTGATGGCCTCGCCGTGCGCAGTATCGGTCTGGGCCTGGAAGGTGATCTGGACGGCACGCGTCTGGCGGATAACTCACCGTTCAAGCAAGGCCTGCATCAAGTCGCCGATGGTTACACCACTCGGCGCTGGATCGATCTCTACAAGGGCCAGGAAGTCGGGGTGATCGTCAACAGTCGCTTCTCCCGCAAGTCCATGGACACCCTGACCATTCTCAACAAGGACTACAGCGTGCTGCGTGTCGATGAGCAGATTGACGCCCCGGCCATTGGCCTGAGTGCGACCAATCGATATTGGGTCGATCCCGTCGACGGTTTCATTGTGCAGAGCGAGCAACAGCTGACGTCGCAGTTGCGCGTGAAGATCGTGCAACTGACGCCCGCGCGCAGGCATGTCCCGTGAAGCGCTTCAGAACACTATCGGCGTGTTTGCTGTTGCTCACCAGCGTCAGCCAGGCCGCAGTCACCGTCAGCGGTGACGTCGCCAACCCCGGGCCGGTCAAGCTACCGGCGGGCGGGCGCCTGCTCGACGTGATCAACGAGGCTGTACCGAATGCCGAAGGTTATTGGCTGGCGGGTGTTTTGTTGCGGCAGTCATTGCTGGAAGAACAGGCGCGGCTCAAGGCTGGCGTGCTGTTCGATCTGGACGTGTTGCAGCGCATGGCGTTGCTCTTCGACAAACCGAGCCGTGCAGCGCTGGCACTGCGTTTGACCGAGCAAGTGCGGCAGATGCAGGTGACGGGGCGGCAGGTTGCCGATCTCGATCCGGTCGCGGTGGAAGTCGGTTTCGCGCGCAACATTCGTCTCGACGATGGCGATCGCCTGATCTACCCCAAACGCGTCGATGAGGTCGAAGTACTCGGTGCTGTCGCCGAGACCTGCCATTTGCCTTATCAGCCGCTGCTTGAAGCGCGTGAATACCTTGAAGGCTGCACGCCGCTGGACGATGCCGAGGCCGATTACCTGTGGCTGATCCAGCCCAATGGCGTGGTTCGGCGCGTCGGCATCGCACACTGGAATCGCGAGAGCGGGCACTTCCCCGTAGCCGGCAGCAAGATTCTGGTGCCGGTAAAAAATGATGATCTTGATCCGCCTGTCCCTGAGCTGAATCAGCAGTTGGCCGAATTGATTGCCACGCAGCTGGCCGAGGTGGTTCGTTGAATTTACGTTTTGCAGCTGTGTTGTTATTGCCGTGTGGTCTGGCGTATGCCGAGCCGCGCATCACTCAAAATGACTTCGGTGGCACCGGCCTGTTGCAGACACCGACCGCACGCATGGCGCCGGCCGGCGAACTGAGCGTCAACGCCAACCGCACCGAGCCTTACAGCCGCTACAGCGTGTCGCTGCAACCGCTGGACTGGCTCGAAGGTTCCTTTCGTTACACCGCGATCACCAACCGGCCGTACGGCTCCGAGGCCCTCAGCGGCAGCCAAAGCTATAAGGATAAGGCGGTCGACGCCAAAGTCCGGCTGTGGCAGGAGAGCCACTGGCTGCCCGATGTAGCCCTGGGCTTCCGAGATATCGGTGGTACGGGTTTGTTCTCCAGTGAATTCTTTGTCGCCAACAAGCGCTTCGACAATTTTGATTTCAGCGCCGGCATTGCCTGGGGTTATCTGGGCAATCGCGGCGACATCGACAACCCGTTGGGCTATGCCAGCGATCGCTTCGATACCCGGCCCGCCCTCGAAGGCACCGGTGACGTCAACTCGGGTTCGTACTTTCGCGGCAAGCCTTCGTTTTTCGGTGGCGTGAGTTACCAGACGCCCTGGGATCGGCTCAGCCTGAAACTCGAATACGAAGGCAACGACTACAAGCACGAGCCGAAGGACAACATCATCAACCAGGACTCGCCGATCAACTTCGGCGCGGTGTTCAAAGTGGCGGACTCCGTCGATGTCAGCGCAGCGTGGGAGCGCGGCAATACGGCGATGTTCGGCATCACGTTCCACACCAATTTCGCCACCCGCAAGGCACCCGCCAAGACCTACGACCCAACCCCCGAACCGTTGCCGGCGAAGATGCCGACCACGTCGATGGAGCAGGTCGACTGGGCCAACGTCTCCCAGCGTTTGCAGCAGAACGCCGGCTACAAGGTCGAGCGCATCACCCAGCGTGATTCCGAGTTGATCGTGTATGGCGAGCAGCAGCGTTACTTCCATTCGTCCAAAGCTGTCGGCCGTGCGAGCCGGATTCTGGATAACAGCGTCAACGACGACATTAACTGGTTCACCATGGTCAACAAGCGCTACGACTTGCCACTGGAAGAAACCAGCGTGCCGCGTCAGACCTTCCGCGAAGTGATCAACAACGAGGAACCGCTGCTGTCGCTGCACCGCACCACCGAGATCAATCCGGCGATGCCGCACAACGAGAAAACCCTCTACACCGAAGCGCCGCAGCACTTCAGTTATGGCGTCGGCCTGGGCTTCAAACAGAACGTCGGCGGCCCGGATGGCTTTCTCTATCAATTGAGTGCCGACGCGGACGCCGAATATCGCTTCAACCGCAACACCTGGTGGAGCGGCTTGCTCAGCGCCAACCTGATCAACAACTTCGACAAGTTCACCTACGATGCACCCAGCGGCTTGCCGCGCGTGCGTACGGATTTGCGTCAGTACCTGACCGAATCCGAGGTGACCATGCCGATGTTCCAGCTCAGCCATACCGAGCAACTGGATAAAGACTGGTACGGCATGGTTTATGGCGGTTATCTGGAGTCGATGTTTGCCGGGGTAGGGGGCGAGGTGCTGTTTCGTCCGACCGGTGAGCGCTGGTCGGTGGGCGCGGATCTGAATTACGTGCGTCAGCGTGAGTTTGATCAGGGCTTTGGTCTGCGTGATTACTCTGTGGTCACCGGGCACATCACTGGCTACACGGATTTGCCTTACGACACGCTCGCGGCCATTAGCGTCGGCCGGTATCTGGCCGGTGACTGGGGCGGCACGCTGGATATTTCCCGCGAGTTCTCCAACGGCGTGCGCTTCGGCGCCTGGGCCACCATCACCACAGCCAGCAGTGCCGAGTACGGGGAAGGTAGCTTCGACAAAGGTCTCTATCTGTCGATCCCGTTCGACGAGATGATGAGCATGTCGACCATGCGCCGCGCCAACCTGGTGTGGGCGCCACTGACCCGTGACGGTGGTGCGCGGCTCAATCGCGGTTACCAACTGCACTCGATGACCGATAGCCGCGATGACGACATGTTCTACCGCAACTTCGAGAAGATCACCGAGTAACGGCTGATCGATCGACGCTCAACCCAGTGCTATCTCTGTAGGCGCTGCGGCACGCTGCGATCTTTTGATCCTGATCCTTGAAGATCAAAAGATCGCAGCGTGCCGCAGCTCCTACATGGGTCATGTGACGAACCCCAGATCCTGGCCAACACGCGATCCCCTGTGGGAGCGAGCCTGCTCGCGATAGCGTCGGCACATTCGAAATCATCATTGACTGACTCACCGCTATCGCGAGCAGGCTCACTCCCACAGGGATATGTGTCAAACCCCAAACCCCGGCCCACCACAAATCCCTGTGGGAGCTGGCTTGCCAGCGATGACGGCGGCATATTCAACATCGATGCTGACTGGCCCACCGCTTTCGTGAGCAAGCTCACTCCCACAGGGATCTTTGGCGGCCCCAAATCCCGCGCACAAAAAAGGGGACTTTCGTCCCCTTGCGGTGTTGCCTTGCGTAATGCTGAACCTCAGTAAATATCCTTCGACAGCAACGTAAACGGTGTCTTCACCAGGATCTTCAAGTCCAGCCACAGCGACCAGCTGTTGATGTACTGCAGGTCAATCTCGACACGCTTCTGCATCTTGTCGAGGGTGTCCGTCTCACCACGGCAGCCACTGATTTGAGCCAGGCCGGTAATGCCCGGTTTAATCCGGTGACGCGCCATGTAAGCGAGGATTTTGCCCGAGTAGAAATGGTTGTGCGCGACAGCATGCGGACGTGGGCCAACCAGTGCCATGTGCCCTTGCAGCACGTTGAACAGTTGCGGCAACTCATCCAGCGAAGTGCGGCGGATGAAGCGGCCAACGGGGGTGATGCGCGAGTCGTTGCGGCTGGCCTGTTTGACGTCTTTGTCATCGTGCACACGCATCGAGCGGAACTTCCAGACCTGAATCACCTTGCCGTTCCAGCCGTGGCGATCCTGCTTGAAGAACACCGGGCCTGGCGAGTTGATCTTCACCGCCAGGGCAATGATCGCCAACACCGGACTCAACACAATGATCGCCAGCAGCGCCACGGCTTTCTCCACCAGGCTTTTGCTCAGGGCAGCGGTCGGGCGACTGGTCAGCGGGCTTTCATTCAGGTAGATCGCCGGCAGGCCGTCCACGACTTTAACCGAGTGATTGAGCAGCGTCAGGCTGTTCAAGTCCGGCACCCACACCACATCGACGTTGGCACCGAGCAAATCGACATACATCGCTTCGATTTTCGCCGCTTCCGACAGCGGCAGGGTGATGTACAAACGGCGGATGTCGTGGGCCTTGATCAGCTCAAGCAACTGTTCCTGAGCACCGACGATGCGCGGGGCATCCGACTCCAGCGAAGGCACGGTACCGTTACTGATCAAACCTACCAGTGGCAGGTTCTCGATCTGGCTCAGCTTCTTCGCCAGACCCAGCGCCAGCTCACCCGTACCAACGATCAGGGTCTTGTGCTCGCTTTTGCGTGAACGCTGATAGAACTTCGAAAACGCATGCAACGGTGCATACAACAGCGCCTGTCCGAGGAAGCCATACACCGCCCAGCTGAGAATCACCTGTCGGGAAAACAGCTCATCGGCCTTGCAGATAAACGCGATGCACGCCAGCGCCGCCATGGTCATGGACCAGCCCATGAACAGGCGACCCAACCCCGTCAGATAGTTATCGCGTTTGCGATACACACCACTGAACGTATAAGCCGGCACCGAAGCCAGTACCGCCAGCGTTGCGCACATTCGGTAGTAGAACGCGACCGTACCGGTGTGCTGCTCGGCCAGTACAAACAACAGAGCAACGATAAATCCCTGTGCCAGCGCCCATTGGCCCCAAAAGGTCAGTCCCTTGAGGCCCGTGCTTCGATTGATACTGAGAGAAAGATCCATACGATATCCCCAAAAGACGTCCATTCAGGTTTCAACAGTTGAAAGCCGAGTTGTTAGTCAGAGTTATTATTTTTGTTTTAACGAGTGTCCTGAGGTAACAACGCCGATATGCCGAACTGTCGTCAGTCAATAGACTAAATTATTGCCGGGAATGGTGTCTGACGAGTTCTAACAAGATGGCACAATGCCAACTTTTTAATAATTAAATATAAGGGTGTTAGAAAAGGTCGCAGAGAAGGGGGTGAATAATCGAAAGGGTATTTGTTACTGTTTGAGGGGTGGAGGCAGGGATTTTATTCATCAAGGGAGGTGAAGCCAAACAGAGTGCTCTTGTTGTTTTTGTAGTCGCACTGTTTTCTGTTTGATGTGTTCGCAGATATCGCTGTCTTTAAGCCACGATTTCTTGAATGAGGCAGTAGCCGCGGTTTCTTACAGCGCGGAACAGTCGCTCACCCTTACTGGCGCTTTTGAATTTTTCTTGCAGGCGACTCAGGCACATCTCCAGCCCACGATATTGCTCCGGCTCTCGGCCGATACTGAGGATCAGTTCATCGCGGCTGACTACGCGCTCTTCGTGGTGCAGCATTTTTCTGACCAGTGCAGTTTCGAGCCCGGTGAGACTGATCTCTACGTCTTCTTTGATCAATGCGCCTTGATCATTGTCGAGGTGCCAGGTCTCAGTGTAAGGAGCAGCACTGTCGAGAGCGGGAGGCGGGTTGCCGGCTTCAGCGGTTATTGCCGGAGTACTGTGAAATGGATTCGCCGATTGAGCGGCCAGCCATTCAGATTCAAGCGTGGCCAATATGCGCTGGGTGTCATGCTCAATTGCACGAGCGACATTTTTACGGGTGCCGCCTGGGTAAGTGAACTCCATCAGCACGGGGGCGGAAGAGGGCGAAGTAGCACCTTCAATAAACATTTGCGCCTGAGACGTACCAAACGAGTTGAATCGTTCGCTGGACAGAATGCTCTCAAGCTCACGCTGCGATGTTGTACTGTGAGTCACGACGACAAAATATTTTCTGGGGAGGGTTGTACTAGTTTCCATGTCTCTCTCCTTAACTGCGTACCAAAATTGGCTAAAAGGTAAATCGGCAGGCGAGCAATGACTTCCTCGGAAGTAATCGACAGGCAGGGTCTGGGCCCGAAAATGGCCCTCGATAAGTTCCACTCGTTCTGCTGCTATGTTGTTAAGTTTATTGTTATGTTGGCGCGCTCATTCAATCGCTTTGTTATTAGTAGGCGTGAAGTACAACTAGAGCTATATGGCTGCATCAGACGATCCTTCGTAAGCATGCAAAAGGGTGGCTGCCCTTGAATCAGGCAGTCGATATCAGGCCGCGCATCAGGCGATAGCCATAGCCGCGGATACTCTGAATCGCGTTTGTACCATACATGTCCTTGATTTTTCCACGCAAGCGGCTGATTGATTTCTCCAGCGCCCTTGGGTCGTAGAAATTGGTATTGAGCCCCATGATGTTGGCAATTTCATCATGGCTGAGGATGTGGTTGCCGGTTTGCGCAAACGCTTCCAGGATCTTCATTTCAGCGAAAGAGATATCCAGTTTCTTGCTGGTGCTCATCAGACAGATACGAGTAGGGTCGAGCGTCAGATTGATATCTCTTTGCCATTCTTCACTGTTGAAGAACTCGGCAAGCAACTCGGCACCTTCGTCGGAAAGGGTATTGAGCTTGATACAGAGGTCCGCCCCGGCAAGAAAATACTTGATCTTGTTGAAGGCGCCGCGACCAGTGATGACCGCACAAATGATGGGCTTCAAGTTATCGGTGCGCAGGTTCTCCACCAGCGCAAGATTGTCTTCAAGGGCTTGCGGGCTGTCGATGACAATGAAGATGGCTCGATATGAACCAGAGAGTTCATTCTGCTTATATGAGCTAGTGTACGAATTGGCATCAAGCGCCATGTCGGTGCGGACGTGCTTGGCGAGTAGCGCTCTAAAATGTTCAGCCACGCCACGGGTACGGCCCAGAGTAAGAACACCGGGTTCGTCGTTTGTCGGGCGCGGACTTCTAGTCGCCAAGTTCCCTGAGAGCATCATGCATTGACTCGAATTAGGTGCTGACATCGGGATGTTAAAGCACCGGTTCTCATCTGTGACTGACAATTGGTAACATTCGACCAGTTTTTAGACGTGGCTCCCGAGTTTTCTAACAATAATTAAGCTTTTCAGGCTTTTAGTTGATTTTTTCAGGAGTGTGAACTAGTCGTTAGATGGTGGCAATATGGAATTGTGCCACTATTTTGAACTCAATGCGACAGCTTTGTTTATGTCCTTTGGCCACTGTCTGGCCATCCAAGAGAATGTGATATTGATCACACTTTATTGGGCGCGCAACTTTTTTCTATATGAAGGCCTAAATATTTCCCGAGTAGTTCGTAGGCGGACGATTACTAACATGGCTTGAGTGTGTCTTTTGATAAGACATATTCTGCGTCGCCTAGTCAGGCAACGGGTGTCGATATACCGATTGTTTCACTTCAGATACTCAATTCCTGAGTGCAGTTTAACGGGCCGCTCGCGATGAGCGCTCTGACGGAGGATTAATGGATTTCTGGACTTTTTTCCAGGTGTTGATTTTAGGTGCGGTAGAAGGCCTGACCGAGTTCCTGCCCATCTCAAGTACGGGCCACCAGATTATCGTCGCCGACTTGCTGGAATTCGGCGGTGAACGCGCCATGGCGTTCAACATCATTATTCAGCTCGGCGCCATTCTTGCCGTGGTCTGGGAGTTCCGGCCGAAAATCTTCGAAATCGTCAAAGGCCTGCCCACCGAACGCAACGCACAACGCTTCACCCTCAACCTGTTGATCGCCTTTCTTCCGGCGGTGGTTTTGGGCGTGCTGTTCGCTGATGCGATCCATGAATACCTGTTCAACCCGATCACCGTGGCCGTCGCACTGGTCGTCGGTGGCATCGTCATGTTGTGGGCGGAACAGCGCAGCCACGTAGTGAGCGTCGATCATGTCGACGACATGCGCTGGTCTGACGCGTTGAAGATCGGTTTCGTACAATGCCTGGCGATGATTCCGGGCACTTCGCGCTCCGGCTCGACCATCATCGGTGGCCTGCTGTTCGGCCTCTCGCGCAAAGCCGCTACCGAGTTCTCGTTCTTCCTCGCCATGCCGACCATGGTCGGCGCCGCCGTGTACTCAGGCTACAAATACCGAGACCTGTTCGAACAAAGCGACCTGCCAGTCTTTGCTCTTGGTTTCGTTACGGCGTTCATCTTCGCCATGATCGCCGTGCGCGGCCTGCTCAAGTTCATCGCCAACCACAGCTACGCCGCGTTCGCCTGGTATCGGATCGCGTTTGGCTTGCTGATTCTGGCAACGTGGCAGTTTGGCTGGGTCAACTGGACGGCAGCGGCGGCAGGCTGATTACTGACTGCTGATCAACGCGGCGACGGCGAGGTCGTTTAACTCGCTGTCGGGGGATTCCTGGCGGAAGCGCTGCAAGGCCGAAGTGAAATACGCAGCTTGCAGCATGCCGTCGCTGGCGAGGTAATAACGCGCTGCTTCGATTTCTTCTACCGAATAAACACGTTTGTTCAGTCCGGAAACGTTCGACGTCCCATCAAACGAAACCAGCGTCCCGGTGAAAACCAGAAAGCCAGACATCTGCGTAGATTGAAAAGGGCCATCTTCTCCATCACCGCAGCCCTTCGCAAAATCGCAGGATGCGTAGGCGTTGGCATAAAGAGTCGAGAGTAAAGCGAGGAGGGTGAATCGCTTGAATAAAACACGGCTAAACGCGGGCATAACCTGAAGACGTCCTGTCAGTACAACAACACTCCGGGCAACGCTCATTCGTTGCCCGCATATCCAGCGCATCGATCAACGCCCCGCCAACAACTCCGCCGCCTGATCCAGCAACGCCAGCGGATCCTTGGCCTTGTGAATATCCACCGACAACAACTGGCGGAATTTACGCGCCCCCGGAAACCCGGTGCCCAAGCCCAGCACATGCCGCGTGATGTGATGCATCGACCCACCGGCCAGCAAATGCTCGGCAATATAAGGCCGCAACTGCGCCAACGCCTCGGCCCGACTGATCACCGGCGCCGAACCGCCGAACAACTGCTGATCCACCTCCGCCAGCAAATACGGATTGTGATAAGCCTCACGCCCCAACATCACACCGTCGAACGTCTGCAAATGCTCATGGCAGGCCTCCATCGTCTTGATCCCACCGTTCAGCACAATCTCCAACGCCGGAAAATCTGCTTTCAGCTGCGCAGCAACGTCATAGCGCAATGGCGGAATGTCGCGATTCTCCTTCGGCGACAACCCCTCCAGAATCGCAATCCGCGCATGCACCGTAAAACTCGTACACCCGGCATCCCGCACAGTCCCGACGAAATCACACAACTGCTCGTAACTGTCCCGCCCATTAATCCCGATCCGATGCTTCACCGTCACCGGAATCGACACCGCATCCCGCATCGCCTTCACACAATCCGCCACCAACTGCGGATGACCCATCAGGCACGCGCCGATCATATTGTTCTGCACACGATCGCTCGGGCAGCCGACATTCAGGTTCACCTCGTCGTAACCGTGCTCCTGAGCCATGCGGGCGCAAGCGGCCAGATCCAGCGGAACACTACCGCCCAACTGCAAAGCCAGCGGATGCTCGGCTTCGTTGTGACGGAGGAAACGCTCGTGATCGCCATTGAGCAGCGCGCCGGTGGTGACCATTTCGGTGTAGAGCAGGGCGTTCTTCGACAGGAGGCGTAGGAAGAAACGGCAATGGCGGTCAGTCCAATCCATCATTGGGGCGACGGAGAAGCGGCGGGAGAGTGGGGCGGGAATAGGGGACATTGGCGGTTCTGGATTTGGGTGGGGCTGGGAGGTGGGGAGTTTATCAGGGTCAGAGCGAATCTGGCATTGGAGGAATGCTAGGCAGTGAAGGTATGGTCGGTTAGAAGTTAAGCCGATCGCATTTAACTGTGGCCGGCTCAAGCTGCTTGTTAAACTTCCTCAGTTATTGTCCTTGATGCTTGAATGCCTTCCTCGAGTAGAACTCGACGGAACTCTTTAAGTACTTGCTTGCCAAGTTTTGTAAGGGACCAATAGCTTGCTGTATCGCTTACTGAATGTTTTTTCTTCGAAGGCTCTACTAGGTCTAAAGCGGCAAAATCGGCAAGTATGTCGGTTACGACATTTTTTCCGATTGGATAATGTTCGAGGTATTTTGTTCCCTCAAGATGTAATGCAATGTTCTTGCCAACGTCCTCGCTTGAGTTTTCGACGATCAAACCTTTCGCTACCCAGTGAAACACATCAGCTAAAGTGATTTTTTTATATGTAACATCTGCCCAAGTCGGCTTTTCTCTAGTTCTAGCTCCGAGGCTTCGTTGATTGGCGTTAAGAATTAGTATGGCTGAGCGAATTTCGTCAAGTTGAGAATCTTCTTTTTTCTTTGTTTTCTCGATCTCTTCTCTGAGGGATGCATTTTCACTACTCAGGCGAGTCAACTCCTTTGTAACTTCGACTCCGGTAACTTGGTCGGCTCTGATCCAGCCAGTACGTGGGTTGCCAGTTATGGATTTCATTAGCGAGATCGAAAATTTTCCGTGTAAGTCATCTTTAGTCGACCAAAAATTAACTAGGCGTGATTTAACTTTAGTCTTGAATTTAGAGAGGCGTTGCTGGGACTTGGTGTCACTCTCACATCTGTCTCTAGGCCATGGTGCCGAATCGTCTATAACAAAGCCTAGTATAGGTATTCCTTTTTCGACCGCGTAGTCATATTCTTTTTCCGTATAGCCAGTTCCATCTGCCGTCACTGAGCCATAGCGGTGGGCGACGATAAGGGCGTAATAGTCAATTTCGTCAATCTGCCTGGCGATAATTTTCCATTGTTCTTCATCTGCTGCGCTGAACATCTCCATTCCAACCGGGATATGTCCCATCTCTAGAACTGCTTTTATTACCTGCTCACGCTCCTCCACAAGATCCTGAAAGGTTGAGCTAACGAAGATTTGATATTTTTTTGTCATTACTATCCCTAGAAGGTAAAGGTTAAGTGGTGAACATTCGATTTTAAGAGGAAAAAGCTGGCAAATTTATTATTGTAATTGCTGTGTAGATGACAAGTTCGTCCTCCTAAGGTTTATAGCTTTTCATGAGTTCGTTGTGGTAGTCGCGCATTGCCAGCTTTTTAGCTTTAAGTTGTTGATAAAAAAACCTGGTTGCTATAAGTAAAATAGAAGGCAGCGCTAAGTATACCAAGCCAAAGCCAAGACCAATGATTTGGCGGTATGCAAAAACATTCTCTTTTTTTAAGTCCAAAGGGATTTCTGCGAAATAGTTTCCATAAAAACATCCAGCGATGATGGAGGTTAATATTGCGACTCCACCATTTAAAAATAGTTTGTGAACGGATGGGGCATATTTGTAATAGTATGTCATTGGGTCTGGTGTTGGCATAATTATCTATCTCAATAATGACAGTTAGTGGGTGTAGGTTGTCTCTGTGGGCAAATGGTTGTGTTAATGGTGTCGAGCTATTTACTGAGCATTTATGGAAAGTCCTGAGTTGTATGTGTGAAGTAAATGGTGGGTCACTGATTTCCTATGATTTTGCTTCTAGTGAAAAAAGTGCAAATGGATAACTCCTTTTCGATATTTTTTCAAAACTCTCATCTTTTTCGGTAGAAAGCTTTTGGATGATAATTTTTATTATCTGTTTAAGATTTGATACTGTTTTTCAAGTTCGATCCATATATATTTGTATCTGTGTTTTAACAGATTTACCAGAAGCTCATCGAATTTCCTTCTTAGCCAGCTTTGGTTTTGGGTTTGCAGCATTTTCTCTATGTCACTTTCCAGTTCTTCTCTGTTGAAGCAAAGCCAAATGCTAGGAAGTGTGCTCTCAAGATTAGAGTGGCAAACAGGCGCCACTTCTTCAAAGAGGATGCGTTTTATTTCGTCTTTATCAAATTCTACTGTTTGTCTTGCAATCGCGGCATAGTCGACTTCGTTATCAACGAATGCATCTGATAGTGCCCATCGAACGTCCGCTCTTTCTTTTTTTGTCATTGAACGTCCCATTTGGAAAATTCCTCCAGCTCTTCGTCAAAACTATCGGCGACTGCGCTGCCAGCAATTCCTCCCACAATACTTCCTGCCAAAACGATTGCCACAGCACACGCAAGAGCACCGGGGCCGCAGAATGCGGAGACTCCTAAGCCTGCTAAACTCCCGCCAGCTGCGCCGCCACCTATAATAATGCCTTGACGGGCCGTTTCCTTGACTTTGTTATCAGCGTTCATGATTTCATAAACAGCGAAGGTCGCAGTGACCAATAGTCCTACTTTCCCCATTATTCGTAATTGCTTTGTTCCTCTGGTTACGGGTGCGTTGTCACGACCCGCTGCATCCAGGATCTCATAATAGACTTTGCTTTTTTGTTCCGGAGTAAGTTGTGCGTATTCAACTTGCGCTGTTCTTAAGGCATATTTGTCAAGGGTTTCCTGTAATGTCGGTGGGAGTTTCTTTTTACGCTCAGCATAAGCCACACCTTGTGCTGAGGTAAATTTCCTGTGTTCCTCCAAAATTCTATTTCGCATCTCTTGGCAAAACTCTGCACCCTCGCGGGCGGTTAGTTTTCCTGCCGCGACTTCCTCTTTTGTCTGAATCGACATTCGCTTGATATTATTCATGTAGCTGGTGCGCGTTTTCGCATCCGATATCGCATCTATGGAGAACCTGGTAGCAGCTCCCTCCATTCCAGCAATCGCCATATCCAAAGGCGAATTTTCAAGCTCGTGTGCTTTCTGAACAACGTAGCTTCCAGTGACGAGTAGTGGTTCAGCCATGAAATATTCCTTATTTCAATGATGCATTGAACAATGTGTCGAAGAACGAATCTGGTGTCGACTCTTCTTGGGCGCCGAACTCCAGTTTTTGGCAGATTTTTCCGGTGATGTTTAAAAACTTGACAGTGTTGGTGCTATCAAACATTCCGGATTGAGTTGATCCATCTTCAAAGTGCGCAGTACAACCCATGCCTAAATAAGACTCTGCACCGGGTATGTAGAAACTTATCCAGCCCGGATGCATGATCAGTGGAGTTGGTGGAGTAAAGGGTGCAGGCGAATGTGAGTCACCAATGATCACTGTTCCAGACCCACCGATCACAACGTCACCGTGGGTACCGACAGTGTCGACAAGAGCGGCATTTTTGCCATTGATAAATACTGTGCCGGATACAGCGGAGGCTAGGGCGCTGCCGCAAGTGCAGGTGTCGCCTTTTCGCGCGGCTGCGAGCCCATCAAAAAAAACGTCGGGGGAACCGGATGCGATGGCTTTGGGGCCGTGTCCAGGCATGGGGCAGGAGGTGGGATCGGTGATACGTGCGGCTGGCTTCGCCATGTTTGACTCCCTGTCATCGAATTAACCGCTGCCGACTGTATCAGACTTGCTTTGGTCAGTGACTGGCGACGATGCACTCGACGTTTTTCGTCAATCTAAACAGCAATGCTCGCGCTTGTTTAAATGAATCACGCTGGCACAACCCTAGCCCTACACAACCTTGCGCCACCCCCTACACGTAAGACAGAATCCGCCGGCTTGTGCGTCTAAACCGCAGGTTCTATCGTCCTCTGGTCACTGAAATCCAGTGATCGGGTTTGGTAGCCCGGTTCGTGTCTAGATGCATGCGTCACCTTGTTCAGTCGCTTTCCCAGGACTCGGATTTCATGGTGGTCATGCGTGGGGCCCATTCGTGGGCGCCGGGTTCTAGTGCGACCGGTCTACCAACCCGCGTATGGCCGCCACCCATCGTTTGGTAGCGTGGGTGATGGCTTCTTTTAGTAATCGCGCTAGAGGTTCCATCTATGTTCAAACCAACACCCAACCCGCCAGAAACCGATCCCGCATCCCCCTACGAATCCCCCCATTCCAAAAAGCTCCACGAAGCCGCCGAGCGCGCGCTTGATCACTATCTCCTTCCCGCCAGCCAGATCATGGTCAGCACCAACGAGCCCGAACGCATGTACTTCGCCAATCCGAAGTACGACACGGAATCCCTGCTGGCCAACGCCAGTGAAACGCTGAGTTCCGCGTCCGAGTTGCTCAACAACTTCGCCGCGCTGCTTGATCCCTCGAACCGCAAAACCGCGCTAGGCATTGCGCAGGTGGTGATGTTGGGTGAGTTGGCGGTGAATCAGGCGTTGGATCACGTCGAAATCAAGCCGTAAAACCCGTGTCCCTCTGCGGCGTGCGGCAGGCCGTTGCCGCAGAGGGGCGGGCATCTGAATCGGCTTTTCCATCGTCTTTTTGCGCCAGTAGCGATGTGCCACAAAGCGTGATGGCAATGCGTCATCACGCGACTCTAAAAGTTCAACCATTGTACAAAAATAAAAAGTTGTACAAGTTTTCCTAAAGTTTATAGCATCCCTTCCAGATACCTTTTGCTGAATCGATAAATCTTGCGTCCAGACGCCCTGTTTGCGACGTGATGGTTTTGTCTGCCGATGCTTGTGTCGGGTTTTCTTGACGCATCAACCGCATCGCATTTTGCATTTCCGGGACAGCTGGAGCGTCCCGTAACACGCCTTGGATGACGACCCCCGAATGTCTGGACGGTGACTGCGGTTGCCGAAGATCTATTTTTTGTGCCTGGCGTTTCGCGTCAGGGCGTTTGAGGCTGAATATGGCAGTTGCATCGAATTTCCTGGGTGACATCAAAGTTTCCCGCAAGCTGGGAACCGGTTTCGGCATTCTTTTGCTGGCTGTTTTGGCGGTTGCCTTCATTGGCTATAACAGCAACAGCGTGCTGGTTGATCGCTTGAGTACGACGCGGCTGATCGGCACGTTGAATGACGCGACGCAAAATATGCGTCTGTCCGAGAAACAGTACGAAGCCGCTGCTGATGCTGCCTTCGTCGATTCTTATCACGCTCAGTTGAATGTCTTGCAGGGCCTTGTGAGCAAGGCGCTGGAAACGTTGACGCGCGCTGAAAACCAGCAAGCCTTGAAGGCGTTGCAAGCCACGATTGTTGCCTACGATCAGAAGGTAAAGCGGCTGATTGATGCCGATAAGTCGACGACGGATGCCCTGAAACCGCTGGGTGCGCTGTCGGACAAGTACGCGCAGACCTTTGCCGGCATGCTTGAAAGCACCACAACCAATGCCCTGGCGTCCGCCGATGGCGAGCGCGTTCGGGAGTTGCGCACGGTGGCTGACTTGCGCAACGGCATGACCACGTTTCGCCTGATGTTGCGTCGTTACATTGCGGTACCCGACGACGCGAACAAAAAAGTGCTGATGGAGACCATCGACACGTTCCTGAGTGATATCACCAAGGCGCGTACCAGCCTGCCGGCGACCCTGTCGAGTCAACTGGAAGAAGCGCACGCCGGGATGCGTCGTTATCGCGAAGTCTTGGTGGAAGTGGCCGGGCTGTTTGAGCAGAAGCAGAGCATGCGCCAGCAGGTCGACCAGGAAAGCAAGGCGATGGACAGCATCATGAACGGCCTGATGGACACCCAGCAGCGCCTGGCGCGTGAAGATCAGCGCTCAGCCTTTATTCAGATGGCGGTGTTGACCGTGTTGGCGCTGGTGGTCGGGCTGTTTGCTTCGGTGGTCATCTCGCGGCAGATCACTTTACCGCTGGCGCTGACGGTTGATCTGGCTCGTCGTATTGCCAAAGGCGATCTGACGGTTCAGGCCAAATCGGCGCGCAAAGATGAGTTGGGCGATCTGCAAAACGCGATGCAGGACATGGCGCAGAACCTGAATACGCTGGTGCAAGGCATCGGCAACGGCGTCACGCATATTTCCACCTCAGCGGAAAAACTCTCGGCCATGAGCGAGCAGACCAGTGCGGGTGTTCGTCAGCAGAAAAGTGAAGTGGATCAAGTCGCCACGGCGATGCACGAAATGGCTTCGACGGTGCAGGAAGTTGCCCGTAACACGACCGACGCCTCGGCTGCCGCGACCTTGGCCGATCAGCAGGCGCGTCACGGCAGTACGGTGGTGAAGCAGGCGACGGTGCAGATCAGCGAGCTCGCGGTGGCCATTGAAGAGTTGGGTGGTGCGATGAACGTGCTGTCTCAGGACAGTGAGCAGATTGGCAAAGTGATCGATGTGATCAAAGCCGTCGCGGAGCAGACCAATTTGCTCGCGTTGAACGCCGCTATCGAAGCGGCGCGGGCAGGCGAGCAGGGCCGTGGTTTCGCCGTGGTGGCAGACGAAGTACGTTCGCTGGCCCAGCGCACGCAGGACTCGACCAAGGAAATCGAAGCGCTGATCGTCACCCTGCAGCAGGGCACGCAAGCGGCTTCTACGCTGATGGCTTCCAGCCGCGAGCGAACCCTCGATACGGTGGTGTTGGCGCAGAAGGCCGAGCTGGCGATTACCGAGATCAATCAGTCCATCGGCACGATCCAGGAAATGAGCCTGCAGATCTCGGCCGCGGCCGAGCAGCAAAGTGCCGTGGCCGACGAGATCAATCGCAGCATCGTCAGTGTGCGTGATGTGGCCGACCAATCGGCGGTTGCCAGCGAAGAGAGTGCGGCGGCGACGATTGAGTTGGCGTCGCTGGGGCAGGACTTACAGCGAATGACCGCGCATTTCCGCACTTGATTTTGTGAACGATGAGCCCACGGAGCCTTCAAAATATTCAGGCGCCGTTGGGCTACAGTTATGGCTGGGTAGCACATAACCGAACAGCTGCTTATTGATCACATGGACGTTTACAACCCGTTATCAGGGGGCTTCATGACCGAATTTCCAAAATCATCCGCCTCTCCCGGAGGCTGCCAGGGCTGTAAAAACAAAGGCGCGCCGGATCTGGATTTCGCCTTCGCGTTTCAGCCGATTGTGGATCTGCGCGATCAAACGACCTTTGCCCATGAGGCCTTGGTTCGCGGCGTGAATGGCGAAGGTGCGTTGTCAGTCCTGGAGCAGGTGGACGATCAAAACCGATATCGATTTGATCAACTGTGTCGTGTGCGGGCGATTTCCACGGCGGCTCAGTTAGGTATGACCGAGTACCTCTCGATCAACTTTTTGCCGAATGCCGTTTACCGTCCGGAATTGTGCATTCGCAGCACGCTTGAAGCAGCGCGCGCTCACGGGTTCCCGCTGGATCGCCTGATCTTCGAGGCGGTTGAGGGCGAGCACGTTGAAAAGAACAGCCATCTGACGAACATCTTGCGTGAGTACCGTGAGTTCGGTTTCAAGACGGCTATTGACGACTTTGGCGCAGGCTATTCCGGCCTTAACCTGTTGGCGGATTTCCAGCCGGATTTGATCAAGCTGGACATGGCGCTGGTCCGGGATATTCACCTTGATCGTGTGCGCCAGACCATCGTGCGTAACGTCGTGAACATGTGCAGAGAGTTGGGCGTTGAGGTGATCGCCGAGGGCATTGAAGATGCCCAGGAAAGAGACTTTCTCGCCGATTGCGGCATTTATCTGATGCAAGGTTTCTGGTTCGCAAAGCCTGCTTTCAAATCGCTGGCGCAGATCCCCAAAGGTGCGTGGCTGGAGAGATGATCTCGTTCAGCTCGCACTGATCCGCTCGATAACGGCGGCCAGCGCAGGTCGCTTGTTCTGCCACTCAGCCTTGGTTATTCCCAACAAAACCACGTCGACCCGAACCCCATTTTTCACCACGTTCTGCCGGCGAACTCCTTCAATCTCAAACCCGAACTTCTGGTGCATCTTCACTACCGCTGAATTCATCGCCAGTACTTCGCAATTCAGCTTTTCCAGCCCCGCCACATCAAACGCGTAATCGAGCATCCAGAACTCGACCACGCTGCCCAAGCCCTTGCCCTGCAAGCCAACGTCCAGATAAAACGCCCAATCTGCGGTTTTCTGCGCAGCGTTGATCGCGTTCAACGAGACGATCCCGACCGCTTGCTGATCCTTGATCACCACAAACACTTGTTGCCGAGGGTTGTCCTGCAAAGAGGCCAGCCAGTTAGCGTGTTCCTGTTCGGTGATTTCATGAGAGGTGTACATGAATTTGCGCACGTCCTCTTGATTGCGCAGGGTGCGGACATGGGCCTGGAGGGCGGGGTCGGCTTCGGTGAGCGGGAGGAATTGCATGGTGATGTCCTTATCTGGCGGGAAGGTGATTCTGAACCGGCGCTGTCGATCGGGAAAGTCTCATGTTGCGGTGTACGGGGCTGGAGGTAAAAAACAGGGGTGAGTGTGAAAAGTGGCAATTTAGGCGGCCGGGAAGGTGGAGGCAGCGTGTTCCAAGATTGATAGAGGAGGTTTCCGACGGAGGCCTTTTGTTTTATCCCATGGTAAAGTCGCGCGGGGATCTGGCGCGATGACGCTGGATTGAGGGGAGCTGATCGCAGAATCGATGGACGTATTCGTGGGTTTTCCTTGGGAAATACAGCACTGATGCGGTTCCATATTCAGCAAAGCACATATAGTTGTTTATATAAGCAGAGCGTTTGAATGGCCCTGTCAGCCTTCTGTGTTTTGCTACAAAAAATAAGGTGTTGCAGTAATGTCTGGCAAGGGTGCATACAGTTCCAATCATGTGGGATACCGTCCTGATATAGATGGGTTGAGGGCGATCGCTGTTCTTGGTGTCTTGTTTTATCATGCATTTCCCGATGTTTTAACTGGAGGCTTTATCGGGGTTGATGTTTTTTTTGTTATCTCCGGTTTTATTATCTCCAGTAATCTTTATAAAGGCCTGGAGAGTAATAGTTTCAGTTTTCTGGACTTCTATATTCGCCGCGTAAAGCGAATTTTCCCCGCCCTCATTCTGGTGCTCTCGAGCGTTCTGCTCTTCGGTTGGTTTGCTCTGTTTCCAACCGAATATGCTGCGGTCGGTAAGCATGCTGCATTCGGCGCTGGGTTTGGCGCAAACTTTGGCTATTTGGGAGAAAGCGGATATTTCGATGTCAGCGCAATAACCAAACCTTTGCTGCATCTTTGGTCTCTAGGTATCGAGGAGCAATTTTATCTGGTCTGGCCTGTCGTTCTGATTCTGGCATGGCGAATCGGATTGAACCTTTTTATTGGTTTGGCTGTGTTGATAGTCTTGTCTTTTGCCACCTCTATTTGTTTAATCGATTCCGATCAGATGTCGGCGTTCTATTTGCCATACTCGCGATTCTGGGAATTGATGATCGGCGCGCTAATAGCGGCATGGGCACACTTTCATCCTAAGAAATTGGCCAGTTTCAGCAGTCGAAAAGTCATGGGTGTGCTCATGGCGGACTTGTTGTCCGTGCTCGGGCTTGCCTGTATCACGCTAGGGTACATATACGCGAAGGAAGATATCAATTTTCCTGGATATTGGGCGCTTTTGCCTACTGTCGGGTGTGGCCTGGTTATTGTTGCTGGCGTTGTTTCTTCGGTAAATAGAAACATTCTGGCCAATAGAGTTCTCGTCGTAATAGGTTTGATCAGCTTCCCCCTGTATCTATGGCATTGGCCGTTGCTGTCCTATGCACATGTGATACAGGGTGGAACAACTCCTGCTTCGCTCAGAGCCATCTTGGCGGTCACCGCAATCGTAATGGCTTGGCTGACTTTCCGTTTCGTTGAGCGTCCACTGCGTTACGGCGCTGGAAATTACAAGACCTGGGGCCTGATAGTCGCCATGATCTGCGTTGGTGGATTCGGTTGGGTAATATTCCAATCTAATGGGTTTGCGAATCGTGCAGCAGTGGTCATTCAGCAGGAAACCAATGCTTTGCTGGTCGGACCAACATGGAAGTACACCAAAAATGATCTTTGCGTTTCACTCTATCCAGGCACCTTTCGTTATTTCTGCTCGCAAGAGAAAAACGAACCGCCAACGCTGATTCTTATCGGCAACAGTTATGCTAATCACCTCTATGGAGGACTGGTCGAGGACAAGCGCTTCGCACGCCATAACGTATTGTCATACGGGTCATGTCAGCCAGGTGGTTACATGATTGACTGTGATATGCAGGAAAAAATTGTTGCGGATCATCCTTCGATTAAATATGCAATTATCAGCGCGCTATGGCCTAGGTTCGATGAGCAGGGGCGTGAAATTGATATGGTGACAGGGCAGGGGCCAACTTATCAGTTGAATATGGCCGCAGCATATGAAAAATTTCTAAATGACAAAGTTGCCTTCCTGAGATCCCATGGAGTGCAGACAATAATCTTCGGCCCAAAACCCGAAGTGATGTATGACCCACGCACTTGCTTCACCCGTCCATTCGCTTCCGCTGCCAACGATTGCATAGTCACCAAGTCTCAAGCAGACAAGCAGCAAGCGGGTATTAATGAGGTGATTCAGCGCGTTAAAGCGAAAAATCCGGATGTTCAGATATTCGATCAGAACGATTTATTTTGCAGTGGCTCAGAGTGCAGTTTGATTGAAGACGGGCTGCCCCTGCTGAGGGATTATCGACATTATTCGGAATTCGGAAGCCGTCAGATCATCAGTCGGTTTGCCGATTGGGCGAAAACCAATGCTCCCGGAATTCTTGAATAGTATTTTTCGAGATTAGATGTGCAAAAAGCCCGGCTCATTAGTCGGGCTTTTTCATGGTTTCAATAAGCGCAAATGGAGCGCGACAGCACATGGACGCGTCGCTTTATCCAGTGCCGGCGAAGCTCCTGTAGGCACTCACTGTGGAACTGCCAACCACTCGCTAATCACTCTCTGATATTTACCGGTAACTTTGCTCAGATGCAGCCACTGATCGACGTAGAGTTTCCAGCTGATGTCGTCACGCGGCAGCAGATAGGCCTTCTCGCCGTACTGCATGAATTGCTGCGGATTCACTGCGCATAAACCGGGTTTGAGTTTCTGCTGATACAGCGCTTCCGAGGCGTCGGTGATCATCACGTCAGCCTTTTTGTCGAGTAGTTGCTGGAAGATCGTCACGTTGTCGTGCAGAGCCAGTTGCGCCTTTGGCAGGAAGGCATGGACGAAGGCTTCGTTGGTACCGCCGGCGGGTTCCACCAGGCGCACGCCGGGCTGGTTGATCTGTTCGACGGTCTGGTATTTGGCTTGATCGGCGCAGCGCACCAGCGGGATTTTGCCGTCGACGTCGAGGGTGTTGCTGAAGTAGGCCTTTTTCTGCCGATCCAGCGTGACCGAAATCCCGCCCATGCCGATGTCGCACTTGCCGGCCTGCATGTCCGGCATCAGGGTTTTCCAGGTCGTTGGCACCCACTCGACCTTGACCCCGAGGCTGTCTGCCAGCGAGCGGGCCATGCTGATGTCGATGCCTTCGAAGTCGCCGTCGGTGCGTTGGAAGGTGTAGGGCTTGTAGTCGCCGGTGGTGCAGACGCGCAGTTGGCCTTGTTGCTGGATGGTATCGAGGTGCGAGGGGTTTTGTTCGGCGTGAACGCCAGCGGCCAAGGCTAGCAGGCCGCAGAAGATCGAACTATTTTTTAGATTTATCATGGGTGTCTGAAGGTTGTGAAAGGGCGCGGTTCAGAGTAACGCGTCTTGCAGCCCGCGCAAACGGCGGGCTTTTTCACGGGCGGGAAAAGTTCAGGCTGCTGATGCCGGGCGTAATTTGCTCTTGCGCTCGATGGCGATTCGAAGTTTTCCCATCGAAGGTTTCTCGATCAGAACATAGGATATATAAGAGAACAGCACGCAGATCGAGACAAGAACAGTACCACTGACCATTCCATATTGTGACCAGCCAGGAATGTTGCGATTGAAGAACGGATAGTAGTACTCAACCACATAAATTATCTGATAGTGCCAGATATAGATGCTGTAGGAGATAACGCCGAGAAACACCAGAGGCGACATAAGCACGTAAACGAGTTTGTTGCATTCCTTGCCTTTGGTCAGGCAGATACAGGTCATCGCGAAAGCTGTACCCGCAATGCGTCCGGCATATGCGTGAAGGCTATCACCCAAGCATGCGTAGAGTGCCAATGATACGGCGATCAGGCAGATAGCCACTTTTTCCTTGTTATCCGCATCAGCAATGAATATTCCCAATGCAAAAGCATAGAAGATCTGGGAGAACTTGAGGTACTCGATCCAGCCATTCAGCAAAAACACGCCGTATAGGGCGAGTGATGCCAGAAGAATGACGATCTTGTTGCGAATCCCCGCCATAAGCATGAGCGGAGCCAGTATATAAAACGTAGCTTCGTGAGTGAGTGTCCACAGCACGGGGTTGATATCGCGGGAGACGGATGGATAGAAATCCTGGGAAAAAATCAGGTGCCTGAATATTATCCAGCTGTCATAGGTAGGCGTCCAACGACTGCCTATGTAGCTTATAGCAGCAACGACAATGAACAGGTTGACCAGATATAGCGGTACCAGCCTCGTGACCCGATGGATGGCGAACAGTCTTATTCCTCCAGGAGAACCGATCAGGCGCGTTCCGGATTGCCAGATCAAATATCCGCTCAGACAGAAAAATACATAAACACCAAAGTCGCCCAGGAAACTTTTATTGGCCGAAAACCAGGCATTGGTGGCGAGACCGGAAGTATCGGAATGCGAAAAGAAAACCGCGGCCGCAGCTAAACCTCGAAGAGCATCGATCGCTTTCGAATGTAGATTATATTTCATGACCGAATGCTACAAAATTTGATAGGGGTCGGATGATGCCACAATCCGGAAATCCAATCTATCCACGTTTTTGTGTCCCGCTGTCTGCGGCGATCAGGCTGGACGGCGCGAAGGTCTAAAGGAAAACGAGCCCCTGCAAGGGGGCCCGTTTTTGTCATTTGGTTACGGTTTTACCCTTGGCTGCAGCCAGCTCCAAGGTTGCTTCGTCGAGGAGTTTGGCGACGCCAGGGCCATAAAGAATGGCACCTTCTCTGGAGAGGTGTGTAGCGTTGAAAAACGCCGGCTTGTTGTCTGCATCAGCCACCACGCAGCTATCGTCAGTGGGGCATGTTGCCCGCATCATGTCTATGTATTTGACGCCTTTGAGCTGTGCCAGGGGCTGATTGATCTTTTCTGTTTCCGGACTCTTGTAGTTGATTGCGTAATGACTCAGACCCGCAGCTCGGCCAAGGCTGTTGGCAATGAACGTACTGTCCTTGAGCAAATCCTTACGGCCAAACACGTAAACATCGGCTTGGGTTTGCGCCACAATTTTCTTGATGGCATCCAGGTAGTAGGGTTCACCGAAATCGCGCCAGTAGAAAACGATGAAAACTTTGTCGGCACTTTTGATCAGGTCCGGGTTATTGGCTCTTTTCAGGCTTTTCTCACATCGCTCCACGTAAACAGGCTGCTGGATGACAATCGGATTGACGCGCGTCATGTAGTCCTTTTCTTTATCTGGATCCAGACCAATGGTTCCGCAGGCGCTGTCGATCAGGCGGGAGACGATATCGAACCGGTTTGCGTATCCCTGCTCCTTGAGAATATTGAGTAGATCGCCAGCCTGCGAATCGCCGATGACCAGCAGTTTTTCTTTCTTCGATGAAGGATCGAAGTTTTCCTTCTGATTGAGTTGTTTGATGAAATCAAAAACGTAGATCGATGCCGCTCGCTCATCGATTTTGCCCATCTCCCTGATTTCGGCCGGAATTCTCCAGTTCCATCCGTCCTGAGCCCAACTGCTCGCTGCCGGAACCATGACAATGACTGAGGCGAGGGTGGTTACAAGTGAGAACTCTGCGCCGCTCAGACGGGATTCGCGCTGGTGACGGAAGGGCTTCTCGATCAGGTAGTACAACGCTAATGCAAGAACCACGGTCGCCAAGAGCAGTCCGACCGTGAGCAGTTTGCGGATGTTGTCGAGGTAGATATAGCTGGCAAAAACGAACAGAGGCCAATGCACCAGATAAAGCGAATAACTGATTTCGCCGGTTTTGACGGCCAGCCCGGACGAGAAGGGTCTGGCGAAAAAAGCATGCTGCCCACCAAGAATCATTAACGCAGCACCCGCAGTCGGAACCAGAGCGGCGAGGCCCGGAAACAAAGTGGTTGTGCTGCTGAAGGTGAAGATTGCATAGGTGATCAGGATAAGGCCGATCAAGTACGCAGCATTCGCTACAAGCTTGCTGATTCTGTAGCGCTCAAGGAATACGACGAGGCCACCGAAGAGGAACTCATGTATCCGGAAAGGCGTGAGAAAGAAAGCGCCGGAAGCATCCTTCTTCAAATAGAAGAACGCTGCTGTCGCACCGATGACAACAATCGCGAGCACCGGCAGAAAAGGTTTTCGGGTAAATCGGGTGATAGCTAGAAGTGCAATAGGCCAAAGGATATAGAACTGTATTTCGACACCCAACGACCAAGTGTGCAGCAAAGGTTTTACCGATGAGGCTGCATCGAAATAGCCACTCTCCAGCCAGAAATAGATATTGGAGATACCGGTCAGTGCATAGACCGTGGAACCTGACATTTGCTTGAAGTCAGTCGGAGAGAAGAGGCTGAACGCTGCCAGATAGGAACCGGCAATTGTTACCAGCAAGGCCGGGATCAGACGTCTGACACGTCGTAAGTAAAAGTCCGCGAAGTCGAATCGGCTTTGATCACGGCGCTCCACGATTACTTTCGTGATCAGGTAGCCACTGATGACAAAGAAGATATCTACCCCTACGAAGCCACCTGTAATGAAGGCAACCTTAAAGTGGTACAGAATCACTGCGATTACCGCGATAGCTCTAAGACCGTCGATATCGGGTCTGTAGCCGGCCTTCTTGCTCTGCATTACTGCTCCATGATCGAACTGTTCGAAAAAGACGCGGCAGTATAGTGGCCAGCAGCCCGGCGCAGCTAGACTCATTCATCCGGGTCGGAAAACGCGTATATCGCGCTGACAGGCGTAATCGGAAATCTGCCTAGGTGAACTCCACCTCGGCTTTTCGACAGAGTCATATCTAAAGCCCCAGCCCCTCCTGAACCACCTGCAACAGGTTGTTCTCGGTCAACGCAATGGCATCCAGCTCCTGCCCGGTTTCAACGGTCTGCAGCCACCAGTGGCTTTCGTGGTGTTCATCGACGGTGCGCAACAGATAAGTGTTTCGCTCCGGCAGGGTGATTTGTACCCGTCCAGAACCATCTTCGGTAAAGCGTGCGATGGGATCAAATGTCAGGGTTTGGTCATTCGCCTCGATCACCAGTTGGTCGATGGCGTAATCGTGGGATTCGCCATCCGGGGAGGTTTCGCAAATGTGCGTTGGATTGCGCCGAATCTTCAGGCCGACTTCTGTCACCGGTTGCAGCCACGCCTCGATGCGGTGGTACAGGTCGTAGACCTGCGCGGGCCAGCAATCGATCTCCAGTTCCGCGCAGGTGATGTCGGCCGCGTGGTTGTGCCGGGTTTGCTTGAGCTTCGCGGCGAGTTCGTCTGCTTTACTCATTTCGGTTCCCTGTATTTGATGGCTGCTTATTAATCGTAGACCTTTCAACGGGGTACGGCCTTGCCTTGCGTCATGCGCTTGCAACACTGGCGTGTCCAAATCAGCCCTGACCACGTCTGGTCAGGAACGAAAACCACGGACGCAGGCGTCCCAAGGAGCGGGTACATGAAAAAGCTGTTTACAATTTTGGCGGTGATTGCGCTGACGGCCGGTAGCATCGGTCTGAGTTCGGCGCGCCAATCCCAGTCCGGCAAGGTGCAGGCTGAATCGGTGGCGGGGGTATTCGATTACTACCTGTTGGCGCTGTCCTGGTCGCCGACGTTTTGCCTTACGCACAAGGATGACGTGCAGTGTTCGGGCAAAGGTTACGGCTTTGTCCTGCACGGTCTGTGGCCGCAATACGCCAAGGGCGGCTGGCCGGAGTCCTGCCCGCCACTGACCACGTTGTCGGCGGCGGAAAGCAACAAAGGCATGACGCTGTTCCCGACCAAGAAGTTGCTTGATCACGAATGGTCGAAACATGGCACGTGCAGTGGTCTCGGCGCGATGGGCTATCTGGATGCGGCGGATAAGGCTGTTGGCGCGGTAAAAATCCCGCAAGCGCTGCAACCGTTCAGCACCTCCTATTACTTTGAGGCGCAAGAAATCGCCGACTTGTTCCGCAAAGCTAACCCGGGGATTCCAGCGGATGGCATCGCGGTGATTTGCAGCGGCCCGGAATTGTCCGAGGTGCGCGTGTGCATGGGTAAAGACTTGCAGCCTGGCGCTTGTGGCAAGGGTGTGAAAACTCAGTGCCGGGCGGGGGATATCCGGGTGCCGCCGTCGCGCTGAGGTGATTTGAATCAGAATTGCTGAGCGCTGAGCGCTGAGCGCTGAGCATTGAACAGAGAGCACTGAGCACTGAGCTCTGAACCTGTGGTGAGGGGATTTATCCCCGATGGACTGCGCAGCAGTCCGGTTTCTTGGGGCCGCTGCCCGACCCATCGGGGATAAATCCCCTCGCCACAGGGGCCTCGTGTCCACGCTGCTTATCTACTGCAAAACCGATCGTAAAAATAAATCGACCTGTGGCGATCATCCAAATCCACCGCACGCCGATACAACGGGGCGAGAGCGGGGTGTTTGCCCCCTGCATCCGTGTGAACTACGCTCACAAAACATAAGGGTTTCGGGCTCGCGCCCCTGTCGTACCTGCCCAGGACATGCTTTTGCCTATCCCCATTCACGATCTGCAACAGGCCCCCGGCGCGCTTAAACGCCTGCCGCTGCGTAAAGCGGCAGCGTTTTTTGTCGTTGCGGTGAGCTTGTGCCTGTTTGGTTTGCTGTACCTGCAACTGGAGCAGTCGCGGCGTCAGGATCTGGCGGTGGCGCAAATGGCCTCGAGCAACCTGACCCGGGCGATGGCGCAGCAGGCAGAAGACACGTTTCTCGCGGCGGATCTGGTGATGACCAGCCTGGTCGACTGGATTCAGGATGATGGCTACGGCGCGGCGCAGAAGCCGCGCCTGCAAAGAACTTTCGCCCGCCGGGTGCAGCAACTAAGTCAGTTACACGGCATGTTCCTGTTCGACCAGCAGGGCCAGTGGGTGCTTACCTCTTTCAACGATCTGCCCCATGACATCAACGTGGCTGACCGTGAGTACTTCAAGTTCCATCAGCAGAACGCCTCGACCGTGGCGCACATCGGCCCGGCGATTCGCAACCGCGAGGATGGTGAGTGGATCATCCCGATCTCCAAGCGCGTCAATGACCGCGCCGGCAATTTTCAGGGTGTGTTGCTGGCCGGAATCAAGATGGCGTACTTCGACCAATTCTTCAAAAGCTTCAGCCTCGACGACAACGGCATCATGTTCCTCGGCCTGACTGACGGCACCTTGCTCGCTCGTCGTCCGTTTGACGAATCGCTGATCGGTACGTCACTGGCCCAGGGCGAGATCTATCAAAAGCTGTTGCCCAACGCCGCGGCCGGTACGGCGATGTTCAATTCGGTGGTCGACGGCGTCACCCGTTTGTACGGCTATCGACAACTCGCGTCGTATCCGTTGGTGGTGTCTGCCGCGACCTCGCGGGACACAATCCTCAAGGGTTGGTATGAACGTGCTTTCCAGTCCAGCGTGATTGTGGCGCTGGTGATCCTGGGCATTGGGCTGTTTGGCTGGGTGTTCATCCATCAGGTGCGCGACGGTGAGCGGATCGAGAAGAACCTGCGCAAGGCACAACGCTCGCTGGAGCAGATCGCCACCCACGACAGCCTCACCGGACTGGCCAACCGGCGACTGTTTGAACGGTCACTTGAAATCGAGTTTGCCCGAGGTGCGCGGCAGGTCAGCCCGGTCAGCCTGATCATGCTCGATATCGATTTTTTCAAGCGTTACAACGATGCTTATGGCCACGTGGCCGGCGATCATTGTCTGACGCAAGTGGCGCAGGTGCTGAAGAACTGCTGCCAGCGCAAGTCGGATCTGGCAGTGCGCTACGGGGGCGAGGAGTTCGCGGTGCTGTTGCCCGATACCGACATCAACGGCGCATTGGCGATTGCCGGGCAGATTCGCCGCAGCGTGATCGACAAACGCATTACCCACAGTGGATCACCCACCGAATATCTCACCGTGAGTCTGGGCTGTTATTCATTTATTCCCAATGGCAATGACAGCCCGGAAGTGTTTATCCAACGGGCGGATGCGGCGCTGTATCAGGCGAAAAATGCCGGGCGCAACCGGGCGGCGGTGCTGTCGCCGGAGGACGGTTTAGCGGAACTCATGCGCTCCGATCGCTAAGCCACAACCTGCACAAAAACCTGTGGGAGCTGGCTTGCCACAGGGATTTTCATTGAGTGAGGATTGTGAAAACGCTCATAGGAGCGTTCTCACCAAGGGTGGCTCTTGTTCGTTCAGCCGCCCGTGCCACCGCCTGCGCCGCCCGTTCCGCCGCCGGCCGAACCCGTGCCGCCACCGGCACCCGAGCCCGAACCGCTGGCGCCGCCATTGGTGCCGGTACCGGAACCGGCGCCATTGGCACCGCTACCGCCAGAAGGCGCGCCCGGCGTGTTGTCTGGCGGCATGGTCGAGCCGCTGGTGGCGCCGGATTTGGTGCCGGTAGCATCAGCGCCATCGTTGGCCGCGAAGCTGGCGGCCGAAGCCGTGGCCAGCAGGCCGGCAAGCAATAACGAGGTGAGTTTGCGCTTCATCATGGTAGGTCTCCAAAAAGGGGATTTACCTGATATTGGTCTGACGCGCCGAACGCTTGGTGCCGGTAGAGTGACGAGCGGTCAATCAAGTGGCCTCCTGATCTTCGCGAATATTGGCTATTTGTCGAACCACGCGCCGGGACTAACGTAGCCACACATTCACTCGCCCCGGAATCCACCATGAAAGCCCGTACCGATTTCTACACCGCTTCCCCCGACGCTCTGAAAGCGATGATCGCCCTGGAAACGGCCGTCTCCAAACTGCCGCTGGAAAAAAACCTGATCGAACTGGTCAAGCTGCGCGCCTCGCAAATCAACGGCTGCGCGTTCTGCATCGACATGCACACCGCTGATGCGATCGAGGGCGGTGAAACGCCACGTCGTCTGTTCGCCGTGACCGCATGGCGTGAAGCGCCGTTCTTCAGCGACCGTGAACGCGCCGCGCTGCTGTGGACCGAATCGCTGACCCAACTGAGCCTGACCCACGCCCCGGACGAAGATTACGACGTCGTCGCCGCGCAGTTCACGCCGAAAGAAATGGTCGACCTGACTGTCGCGATCAGCACCATCAATAGCTGGAATCGTCTGGCAGTGGGCTTCCGTAAAACGCCGCAAGCCTGAGGTCACACCGCAGATCAATGTGCATCGGCACTCGGCGCGGCCGGTGGTTGTACCTTGCGCATCAAGGCCACCATGGCGGTGGCGATGACGAAGCAAACCATGATCATCAGGAACGTGTCGCCGTAGGTTTGCGTTTGCGCCTCGCGGTAGGTCAGCAGCCATAGCTGGCGCAGGCTGGCGGTGACGCCGATGTCGCCGCTCTGGCCCAGGGTGGCGAGGTTGCCGCCGACCTGGGACAGCCACTGATTCATCGCCTCGTTGCTGCTGTTCAGATGCTCGGCCAGTCGGGTGAAGTGCAGGTTGGTGCGGTCATTGAGAATGGTTGCGCAGGCAGCAATGCCAATCGCGCCACCCAGATTACGCATCAGGTTGAACAGGCCCGACGCATGCTTGAGCCGCGCCGGCGCCAGCCCGCCGAGGGTCAGCGTCACCGCCGGCGGCACCGCCAGTTGCTGGGCAATCCCGCGCAGGGCTTGCGGCAGCATCAACTCTCCGGCGCCCCAGTCGTGGGTGATCGGGCTGAACTCCCACATCGACACCGCGAACAAACCCAACCCGATCATCATGATCCAGCGCAAATCCATCCGGTTGGCCAGAAAGGCGTACAGCGGAATCGCCATGATCTGGAACACCCCGGTGGAGAAAACCGCCAGACCGATGTCCAGCGCGCTATAGCCACGCACCCGGCCTAGGAACAGCGGCGTCAGGTAAATCGTCGCGAACAGACCAATCCCGGTGACGAACGAAAAAAAGCAGCCGAACGCGAAGTTGCGATCCTTGAGTGCGCGCAGATCGACGATCGGATTGGCCACGTGCAACGTGCGGCCGATGAAGGCCAATCCCGCCAACCCGCTGATCCACGCGGTGGTCAGAATCGTCTGATCGCTGAACCAGTTCCAGCGCGGGCCCTCTTCGAGGGTGTATTGCAGGCAGCCGAGAAACAGCGCCAGAAACACCATGCTCAGATAATCCGCGCCTTTGAGCAGTGACAGTTCCGGTTGATCGATCTTCACCAGCATCGGCACCGCCACGGCAACGAAAATCCCAGGTACCAGGTTGATATAGAACAGCCAGTGCCACGACGAAATATCGGTAATCCAGCCACCGATCACCGGCCCCAATGTCGGCGCCAGTGAAGCGACCGCGCCGATGGTTGCGGCGGCAATCACTCGTTGTTTGCCGGTGAAGAAAAAGAACGCGGTGGTGAATACCAGCGGGATCATCGAGCCGCCGAGAAAGCCTTGCAGCGCGCGAAAGGCAATCATGCTCTGGATGTTCCAAGCCATGCCGCAGAGCAGGCTGGCGAAGGTGAAGCCGACCGCCGAGGCGCAGAACAGCCAGCGCGTGGAGAACACTCGCGATAACCAGCCCGACAGCGGGATCACGATGATTTCTGCGATCAGGTAACTGGTCTGCACCCACGCGGTTTCATCGGTGCCGGCGGCCAGTCCGCCACCGATATCGCGCAACGACGCCGAGACGATCTGAATATCCAGCAGCGCAATGAACATGCCGATGCACATCGTCGCGAAGGCGAAGACTTTGGTAGCGGTCGCCATGTCTGCCGCGTTGAACGGTTGCGCCGGGGCGGCGAGGGTGGTGCTCATGGCGCGGCTGCCACGGCGCTGTTTTCAGGTTGCGCGCGGGTGTCGACTTCAGCGGTCACTGACAGGCCAGGACGCAAATGGCCGAGCACGCCATCAGCCGGGTCGAGCAGAATTCGCACCGGTACGCGCTGGACGATTTTGGTGAAGTTGCCGGTGGCGTTTTCCGGCGGCAGTACGCTGAATTGCGAACCGGTAGCGGGGGCGAGGCTGTCGAGGCGTCCGTGGAATTGCTGACCTGATAACACGTCGGCACGAATGCTCACGCGTTGGCCGGGTTTCATCCGCGCCAATTGGTCTTCCTTGAAATTGGCATCGACCCACAAGCCGCTCGCCGGGACCACTGACAGTTGCTGCGAACCGGCCTGTGCGTAGGCGCCGACCCGCGCGCGGCGGTTGCCGATGACGCCATCGACCGGGGCGCGTAATTCGGTGTAGCCGAGGTTGAGTTGCGCCAGATCACGTTCGGCCCGCGCCTGCTGGAGAGCGGCGCGGGCTTGCTGTTTCTGCGTATCGATCACCGCCAGTTGACGTTGCGCGGCGAGCAGTTCGGCTTGCGCGCGGGCACTCAGGGCCTGGGCGGTTTTGAAGGTGGCGTCGGCGCGCTGGGCGCTTTCCACCGAGACGGCATTGGTGGTCACCAGACGTTTGTAGCGCGCGTTGTCATCCCGCGAGCGCGCGGTTTCGGCACCCGCCGCATCAATGCCGGCACGGGCCTGACCGATCACCGCGTGTTGCAGTTGCTCGGTGGCGTCGAGGTTGGCCAAAAGTGCTTGTTCGGCCGCCACCGCGCCTTCGGCTTTGGCCAGGTTGGCGCGGTAATCGCGCGCATCGAGGCGGATCAACACGTCACCCGCCTTAACCGGTTGGTTGTCGCTGACCAGCACTTCTTCGATGTATCCGGCGACCTTTGGCCCGATCACCGTGACGTCGCCTCCGATATAGGCATCGTCGGTTTCCTCGAGAAAGCGCCCGGTGCCCCACCAGTGCACGGCATACAAACAGGCGAACACCAGCGCGATCAAACCGGCGCCGGGAATCAACAGGCGTTTAAGCAGGGGAGGCCTGGCGCTGACCGGGGTGACGAGGGCGGGTTCGAGGGGAGGCATGCTGGTCATGGAGGGATACCTGCGGAAACGGGTCGTTATTACGGACGTAATATGACGTATGTAATATTTGGTGGCAATTGAAATCTTCGACCGATCGTCAGTTGTCCCTCCAAGGGATATATGCGGGTTCCAGGCGGGCCCTAGGGGAAACCCTGATGTCTGGCAAATCAATTGTTTAAGAAATGTAAGCGCTGTAGGAAGCGTCTTGCATTTGTGTAGGAGGGCTCCGACTATCACGATCATTGATAGTGTGGCATTACGCCATTTGATGATTGCAAGGATGTTGCGTGCCGTATTCGCTTCAAGCTGTGTTTCGTCGTTGTGCCACGCGTTGCCCGCTGTTGTCGGCCTTTGTGTTGAGTGTGTGTGCCTCCTCGCTTGAAGCGGCCGAACCTGTCGCGCCGGGCCAGGAAGTGCTGCGCCAGCAGCAACAGCAACAGCGCGATCTGCAACAACTTCAGCTTCAGCAAAGAAAGCGCCAACTGGAGCGCGGCGCGTTCGGCCCGGCAGCGGTCACTCCGGCGATTCCCCAGACCGTAACCCCCGATGAGCGTTGCTGGCCGTTAAGCGGCACGCGCATCGGCGGCGTCACGTTGATCGACAGCGACAAACTCAACGCCCGGATCAAACCGCTGCTGGCACCGTGCATGGGCGTCGTCCAGATCAATCATCTGCTGGCGACCATCACCGCGATCTATGTCGAGAAGGGCTACATCGCCAGCCGCCCGTACCTGAGCAGCGCACCGGCGGCGGGGCAGTCGCTCGACGTCATGGTCGACGAAGGCTATATCGAGTCCATCGAACTGGCCGATCAGAGCCTGCCGGTTTCCCTCGGCGGCGCCTTCCCGGGGATGCTCGGTGGGCCGCTGAACCTGCGTGACCTGGAGCAAGGTCTGGATCAGTTGAACCGCTTGCGCTCGGTCGATCTCACCGCCGATATCGCCCCCGGCAGCCAGCCCGGCGCCTCACGAATCATCCTGCGTTCGCGCACCTCCGGGCAGTCACGCTGGGCCTTGAATGCGGGAATCGACAACCTCGGCAGTGCCAGCACCGGGCGCGACCGCGACACGCTCAGCCTGAGTCTCGACAGCCCGCTGGAGCTCAACGACCTGTTAAGTCTCAGTGCCAGCGACACGCTCAATCAGGGCGACCGCTACAGTCGCAACGCCAGCCTGTATTACGCGATCCCTTACGGTTATTGGACCTACAGCGCATTCGCCAGCCACGCCGAATATCGCGCGCCGTTCAAATTGCCCAGCACCACTTTTCACAGCACCGGCATCACCGATCAAGTGAGCCTGCGCGCCGACCGCGTGCTGTGGCGCGACCAGAGCCGCCAGCTCAGCGCCAACCTGCAACTGGCGCACAAGGACGTCGACAGCTATCTGGAAAACGTGCGCCTGGGGATTCAGAGCCCGACCCTGACCGTGGCCGAAGCCGGACTCAATCTGTTCTGGCTCGACCGCGCGGTGTGGAACCTCGATGTCAATTACGCCCAGGGCCTGCGTTGGTTTGGCGCCGATGACGACTCGCAGCATCCAGTCAAAAACCTGCCCAAGGCGCAATTCCACAAGTACCGCGCCGGCCTTAGCCAATGGCGCAACGGTCAGCTCGGCGCGCAAGCCTGGCAGTGGCAGAGCCAGCTCAATTTGCAGTACAGCCCCGATCCGCTGCCGGCCATTGAACAACTGCTCGGCACCGATGATTCGGCGGTGCGCGGTTATCGGGTCAGCAGTGCGTCCGGTGCCAGCGGCGCGATATGGCGCAACACCTTGCGCCTGCCGCTGCGCAGTGAATGGCCGATGCAGATCACCCCGCGCGTCGGCCTCGACCACGGCTGGATCAAGGCCGATCACGGTGCCCAGGGCCAACGCCTGAGCGGCGCCAGTGTCGGGCTGAATCTGGGCTGGAAAAACCTGCAAGTGGACGTCGACTACCAACGCGCCCTCAACACGGCCAACGGTCTGCAGCATGAGCCGCAGACCTGGCTGATGCGGGTCGGCTTACAAATATGAGCGCTACATAAACAAAGAATGCAGTGAACAAACAGCCGTCGGATCTGAGCGCGACAGCCACGGCCAGGAAAAATCGCGCGACGTGATGCCGTACTCACATGGAGACGTTTTTATGCCAGCACACACCTTTGCATTTCATCTTTCCCCACGGGGCAAATTGCGCTGGGCAATCGCCAGCCTGTTCTTCGCCGTGCACCTGCCCAGCGCTCTTGCCGGTGGTGTCGTCGTCGCACCGGGCCCCGGCGGTACCGCGCAACTGCAAACCCAGGGCGGTGTGCCCATCGTCAACATCGTCGCGCCCAACGGTTCGGGCCTGTCGCATAACCAGTTCCTCGACTACAACGTCGACCGTCAGGGACTGGTGCTGAACAACGCCTTGCAGGCCGGACAATCGCAGCTCGCCGGGCAACTGGCGGCCAACCCGCAATTGCAAGGGCAAGCCGCGAGCGTGATCCTCAACGAAGTGATCAGTCGCAATCCGTCGGCGATCAACGGCGCGCAGGAAATCTTCGGGCGCGCCGCCGATTACGTATTGGCCAACCCCAACGGCATCTCGGTCAACGGCGGCAGTTTCATCAACACGCCGAACGCCAATCTGGTGGTTGGTCGCCCTGAATTGAACGACGGCAAACTGCAATCGCTCAACACCCGCGACGCCAGCGGTCAGTTGCAGATTCAGAGCGGCGGCCTGCGTAACGCCGAGGGCTCGATCAACCTGATCGCCCCGCGTATCGACAGTCAGGGCGCGCTCACTGCCCGTGATCAACTCAACCTCACGGTCGGACGCAATCAGGTGGATTACGCCAGCGGCCAGGTGAAAACCGTGGACCCGGCGGGCAGCACCGCTGATCAACGCATCGACGCCAGCCTGTTCGGCGCGATGCAGGCCGGTCGCATCAACATCGTCAGTACCGCCGAAGGTGCCGGCGTGCGGGTCGGTGCGGTGCAGGTGGCCGGGCGTGACGGGGTGCAGATTCGTTCGGCCGGTGACCTCAGTGTCAGCGGTGAGGCCGTGACCAACAGCCTCGATGTGACCCGCGCGGGTATTCGCAGCAGTCAGGGCGATGTCGGCCTGCACAGTGGTAAAGACCTGACCCTGGCCGCGACCGATGTCAGCGGCCGTGATGTGACTGTCGACGCCAAACGCAACCTGACCCTGAGCACCGTGGAAAGCCGCAAACTCCAGGAAAATCGCGAAAACTGGAACAACAGCACCATCGGCATCACCTGGGAAACCTACGACCGCACCCAGACCGACAGCGAAACGCGTCAGCACGGCAGCCAAATCGTTGCCAGCCGTGACGTGAAACTGTTCTCCGGCAAAGACACCGAACTGAACGCGGCCAAGGTCGAAGCGGCGAAGAATCTGGATGTGAAAAGCGGCGGCGATCTGCGCCTGACCGCCGCCACCGAAAGCCACACCCAGACCGATCAGGGCAACCATCGCAAGCATCTGTGGAAAGCCAATTGGAACACCAGTAGCGAAGAGCAACGCAGCGTCACCACCCAGTTGAAGGCTGGCAACATCGCCCTGCAAACCGCTGCATTGTTGCGCTCCGAAGGCGCGGAACTGGACAGCACGGGCGACCTGCAACTGGCCGGCAATCAAGTGGAAATCGCTACCGCCACACGCAGCAATCGCAGCAGCGACAATAGCTACTCCGGCGATCTGGTCGGTGGCGGTTTCTTCGGCAAGACCGGCGATGCCGACAAGGGCCAGAGCCAGCATCAGGGCAGCAAAATCAACGCCGCCGGCAAGCTGATCGTCAAGGCTGACGACGTGCGTATCAGCGGCAGTCAGGTGCGTGGCGGCACCGACGCGAGCGTGATCAGTGACAAGGGTTCGCTGATTATCGACGGCGTACAAGACACCTCGCATAGCAACAACCACGACAAGGACAGCAAGTTCTTCGGCATCACCAAAAACGAGTCGCGCCAGAATGCCAAGGACAGCACCACGGTGCGCAGCGAACTGGTGTCCGACAGCAACCTCAAGCTCAAGAGTGCCAAGGACATCGAAGTCGCTGGCTCGACGGTGAAGGCGGGCGGCGCGCTGACGGCGGACGCGGCGGGGGATGTTAATGTGCATTCCTCGCAGAACACTCACGACAGCAGCACCACCACTGAAACCCGTGGCTTCGACGCTTATGCGAAAGAGCAAACGCCGGAGCAGTATCGCGCCGGGATTCATTACGAAGACAAGCAGCAAACGGTGACCAGCAACGACGTCACCCAGCAAGGTTCCAGCCTCAGCGGCGGTGCCGTGCAGGTGAGGGCTGGCGGCGATCTGACGGTCAAGGGCAGCGAGGTGAAATCCACTGCGGGCGATACCCGCCTGAGCGGCCAAAACGTGTCGTTGCTGGCCGAAGAAGACAGCCACAAAACCTCCACCGACAAGAGCAGCACCGGCGGCGGTTTCTACTACACCGGCGGCCTCGACCGCGCCGGCAATGGCGTCGATTTCGCCCACAGCACTTCGCAAGACACCACGAGCAAAACCACTGCGCAAACCAGCAGTGTGCAGAGCAGCGGCGGTTTGACGATCAATGCCGACAAGCTCGCCACCGAAGGTGCTCAGGTGAAGGCCGGTAATGGTCTGAACATCGCGGCCAACGAAGTCGACAACCGCGCGGCCAGCAATAACGAAAGCAGCACCCACACCGAGAGCAATTGGTCGGCGGATATCGGCGCCAACGTCGAGTACAAAGACATCGCCCGGCCAATAGCCGGTGCGGTTAAGGATGTCCTGAACGGCAAGGTGCCGGACAAGGACGCGCTGGCCAATCTCGGCCAGCCGAATGTTGGCATTGATGTCGCGGTCGGTCACGGCAGCGCCAATAAAACCGAGCAAAGCAGCAACGCTGTAGTCAGCCGCTTCGACGCTGGCAACGTCGACGTGAAAGTCGCTGGCACGCTGCACGACCAAGGCACCCAGTACAGCGCCGGCGCCGGCAAAGTGAACATCAGCGCCGACAAACTGGTCGCCGATGCCGCGAGCAACACCCACAGCAGTACTGATAACGCGGTAGATGCCAAGGTGGATGTGCGCGTCTACACCAAAACCGGTGAGGACGTGAATGTCGCCGGCAGCGGCGCGGGCGGCAGCAGCCAATCTAGCAAGAACAGCTCCACCGCCGTGGTCGGCGGTTATGCCGGCAGCCAAGGCGTGAACATCAAAACCGCAGGCGATGCCCAGTTCGAAGGCAGCCGTATCGACGGCGGGCAGGGCAACGTGAGCATCAAGACCGGCGGCGATCTGGCGCTCAATCAGGCCACCGACCGCCAGAGCAGCAGCGACACCAGCCTGCGCGGTAATGGTTCGCTGACGGTCGGCACCTTGCCGGGCACCGACGGCACCAACGTTGACCTCGGCGCCGGGTTCCAGCTCGATCACAGCGGCAAGCAGACCTCTGATACTCAGGCCCATGTGGCGAGCATCAGTGGCAACGGCGTGCAACTGAACAGCGGCGGCGATCAGGTCCAGCAAGGCACGAAAATCGACAGCGCGGGCGCCATCGATCTGAAGGCTGACGGCAAGCTCGATCTGCAAGCGGCCGCCGACACCCACAGCGCTACCGGCAGCAATCTCGGCGGTGGTTTGAAGGGCGGTGGCAGCAAAACCAGCAGCGAGAAGAGCCGCGATCAGGGGGGCAATCTCAGCGGTAACTTCAACATTGGTCGGGTCAACGAGAGCTCGCAGACCCTGACCGGTGGCCAACTCAACAGCCAGAGCGGTATCGCCCTGAGCGGTGACTCGGTTCACTTGCAAGGCACACAGGTCACGGCGCCAAACGTCAGCATCAATGCGCAGAAGGGCGGTTATGTGCAGGAGTCGGCGCAGTCCACTGAAAGCCGTAACAACTGGAACGTCGCACTGAATGCCGGCGGCAACCTGAGCAGCAAAACCCCAACGGCCGCCGAAGAAAAGGCCAGTAGCGATCACGGCTTCAATGCCGGCGCCAAAGTGGGCGTGGATTACCTGCAAGGCACCTCGCAGCAGAACAGCCAGATCAAGGCTGACACGGTGCTGCTGAACAGCGCGGGTGATGCAGAACTGGCGGGTGCGCGGATTGATGCGAAGTCCGTCAGCGGCAAGGTCGTGGGTGATCTGACAGTCGAGAGTCGTCAGGACTCAAAGACTCAAGCCAAAGTTGATGTCGATCTTGCCCTGACCGCGAAAAAGAATCCGCCAAGCGACAAGGAAAAACTCGCCGGTACTGACTACAAGCCAACGCTCAAGGCGCAGGGCGAATACGCGCACAAGGACAGTGTCCAGCAAGCCTCCGGCATCAGCGGCAGCCAAGGCGTCAACCTCAAGGTCGGCGGCGCCACGCAACTGACCGGTGCGCGGATCTCGGCGAGTGAAGGGAAAGTTGATCTGGGTGGTTCGAAGGTCAGCAGCACTGACCTGAGCAACCTCGATTACGGGGTAAAAGCCGGGCTGGATCTGCCGCAGAAGAAGGAAGAAAACGCGCCGACGGTGTCTTTCGAGAACGGCAACCTGAAAGTTGGCCCGGTCACGCTGACCGGCCACCTTGATACCCAAACCCTGCAAGGCGGAATCGACGAGAGGGGCTGAATCACTGTTTCAAATCCTGTGGGAGCGAGCTCGCTCGCGAAGGCGCCAGTTCAGTCAATTCCAGGTTGGCTGATCCAGCGTATTCGCGGGTGAACTCGCTCCCACTTTCGTTTTTTTTCGTACTTTGAATCGGAAAAAGTTACGGAGGTTGCCTTTGCACGTCCAGCGATTCCCATCGAGCAGATTTCATAGCTTGCAGGCGTGAAATTCGTGTGAAAAGCGACCAACCCCCAGACCCCCAGACCCCCAGACCCCCAGACCCCCAGACCCCAAGACCCCAAGACAGTGAAGACTGGACGATGGCAAATTAATAGCTAAAGTGGAGTGTGCTGACCAGCAGTCGCTCTTTTAATTCAAGTGCGTTGGCTCACTCTTTGAACGTCAAACAATGTGTCTGGCTGAAGGATGGTTAACGTTATGTTGAAATCAAATCTGCAAATTACAAGTACATTACTTTTAGGTGTTGCCACACTTTCTGGATGTTCAGTCAATCCCACCGTTCGCTATGTAGAGGCCTCTTCTGTGGGTGAGGCGGCTCGTCAGCCGAGGTTGATTGACAGCTTCTACAGACAAAAAAATGAATTGACCATCGAATTCAAACCCGTTGATGCCGCCGGGAAAAAAGCAGCTGCGCCTTTGACTGTCACCAATCGTAGGCTGGAGGATACAACACGCCGAATCATGATGATTGGTGCTGATCCTTTCTGGAGCAGAACTACCATTAATCTGACCAAGGTACCTGATACGGATTTGATTGCATCGGCAAGTTCTGAAGTCGTCGATCGGCGCGCCGAAATTGTTACTAGTGTGGGGAGCGTACTGAAGGTAATACTACCGGTGGCAATGGGTGTAACCGGTGGCCCTGGCAAGCCGAAATGCAACAGCCTCTTGTTAGAGCCATGCAGTTGGGCACTTGGTCCTGAAACAACCGAAAGAAAAGACCTGATAGAGGCGGCACCAGGACTAACTGTCAACTGGGGGGACGTCCCTGAAACGGCTGTCCCAGTGGAAGATCCAGCTTATAAAGAGTTTTTGAGCAAGCCTCAGAAAGGATTGTTTTACTCGGCCTGTCGCGAGGTCGCACTGAGTTACGTGATCGCCGACAGTGTAAATCGCACTATTTACTCTTGGCGCGGCAAAGTTGCTGATCCGAATTTTGTGGAGTTCGTTGCCTTTCCTAAATCTGGTCAACTTGAGTTTCATAATCAATGTGGAGTTTCGGTTAAAAGCGTGAAAGACACGACAGTCACAACTGATGTGTTGATAACGACTGCCGTTACCCAAGCCGTAGCTATCAAAGAGGCTCTCGACAAAGCGCAGGAGGCTAAAGATGCAGCGGACAAGAAAGCGGCAGGGAAATAGCCACATTACGCCGACTGCCGAGCGAGTAATCTTCAGGGCTCTGACTGGGTTTTTGGTGCTTTTCACCGCAGGTATTCCTGATCAATTTGCTCTGGCGCAAGAGGATAAAATCGGCCCGGTGGTAAAGCCCTCGGACTCCGAGTTGATCGCGCCCGTATGGGGCTTGGAAAAAGCGGCTGACGCGCCCGACGAACTTTCCTTTAAATCCCTGGATATCAAGCTTGGGGGTTCAAAGGTACAGCTGTCAGGGGGGGTCGTAGTCGTTGACCTAGCGGATTGGCGAGCTATCGCAGTTTCCGATAACTCTAAAGGTAATATGTGTTCTTTAACGCTGATCGGCCCGCGCACGGTTTTGCTCGCAGCACACTGTGTCGATGCCAATATCAAAACGCCTTCGAAAGAAGCGCCGGTCCTTGCTGCCAGCGTTCAATTCAGTACGTCTCCACATCCTTTCAAGATGAAGTGTGAGATCAGTTCAGAGTATTCGCGCTGGCCGCTGAATGAGTGGGGAACACCCCGTACGGCCGAAGACTACGCCCTTTGCGAACTGGATCGTCCGGTCAAGGATATCGACTACGAAACGCTCTCAATGAATGAAGACATTACGGTTGGCGATGCTATTACACTCGTTGGGCATGGGTGTGTGAGTTTGGGTATTTCCGAAGACGCGAAAAGATACACCTATAAAGAGGGAAATCGTATTTTGCGCATAGGCGAGCGACCTGTCGAAGCACAGAAGGTCAGCCTTTTTGCATCCAGGCCGGCTCTCTATTGGCGTACGTTATCGTCAAACGGAAGTGAACCCGCACTGTGTTATGGAGATTCCGGTGGACCGGTCCTTTATCCGAAACCGGAGGGAGGCCGACGAGTTGTGGCCCTGAACTCGGCGTTGGGTTTTGTTCCTGATGCAACGCCTGCCAATCCGGCTTTCTTTTCCTATCTATCCCCCCTCAATACGGATGAGTTTAAGCGCTTTTTGAGTCAATGGGTCGCAGCGGGGGCGGGAGGAAGCCAAGATCCGCGCAAAGTGTGTGGGCTCAATGTGAAAGGCGGGATTCAGGGCTGTCGTCAATAGGGAGTGATCTGATGCAAGTTCGGCTTATGCCCTCGGCTTTTATTCAGGCACTGTTGTTTTTTGTGTCTTCGAACCTCTGCGCAGAGGATTATGACAGTGTTGTTGTCAGGGCAGTGGGGGTACTGCCAAGTGCGCAAGTCGTCGCTTTCGTGGCTCAGAACAGCAAAACCAGGGAATTGGATGCTATCGAGTACCCTGAGGCGGCCAATATGAGTGCAGAACAATTGGCAGGTCAACTCTGTGGCCTGGTTCAGGATGGCTATATGGAGGAACTCAGACGGGCAAATAGTTCTCGAGACATTACTGAGAATGTAGCGTTGGGATCGCTTGCTTATGTCTTGGCCTGGCCCGAATGTCTTCGTGTAGGAGGGCCTCTGAAATACACCGTGCGCAAGGGTGATAGCTCTACTTCCATAAGATTACTGCTAACGGGAGAGTATGCAGTGGGATCGGGACTCAAGACCTATTTCGCGAACAGCGGGATAAAACCAGATCAAGTATTTTCTTACGGCACGATACTGAATTTACCCTTTGAGACTATCAGAACAGTGGTGCAGGTACCCAAGGCAAAGCGCACCACGTTCGAGGCAAAGCTAAAAGATATTGGTGGGCGAGAAATTTTTATCAAACTGGATCCGGTCAAGATTGGCCGTATCACGCCCGGTGCGAATTTGAATTTGATCCAGGGCGGAAACAATACATGCTTATCTGAGGGGAGCCCCGATTATCCCTTCAATGCTAATGCTGTCATGGAAGCCATTGAATGGTTGAAGGACAGAAAAGTAGGTCTCAATACAGCCACAATTGCGGTGGCTGACAATGGTTTTTTTGGCGTCCCTTGCGCAACAGATAATTGCCCGGAAATGGACGGTGAGGAACTGAAGTCATCGGAACGATTTCCTGCTGAAATGTTTGCTTCGCCGGGATTCTATTCGGGACAAAGAGATTGGGTTGGCCCTCGTATCCTGGGGGTCAATCTTCGCCCCATTAATTTTGGCGCTAAATTCAACTCGATAGACTCAATCAATGAGTACAGTGGGCATGGAACTCATGTCGCAGGATTGGTAATGGGCGGGCCTGGGTTTCAGACGATCTCTGCGAGTCGAGGGTATATGCCGAGAGAATCGCTCAAAGTGGGTGGAGATTACAAACTTAAATTGACGATCTTTTCTCTGGCGCAGGGAACTGAGGAGCTGGATCTTGGTGCTGAAGAGTTGTTATATAGTTATATGGCAAAGGTCAATGGTCCGGCAGTAGTGAACCTCAGCATAGTTTTCGATACCTATATTGGAGGGTCGGTCGCTCCAACATTCAGTACTATACTCAGGCAAGCCGCAGATCACGTTGTTTTTGTCGCCGCCGCTGGCAATCAGGATGTTCCTCTGGATGATGGGCGTTTGCTGCCTGCGTCACTTGGCGGACCTGCTCGAGATAATGTCATAACTGTAGCCTCGGCAGATGCAGATGGAAAACTTTCCAAATTTAGTAATAGAGGAAATCAACGTGTGGATATTGCAGCGCCAGGATGCCATATTCCGTCCTGGCTAGATGCAACCAGTGAAGAGGTGCCTTTGTCCGGAACTTCGCAGTCAGCCGCCATCGTATCGTTTGCTACAGGGATACTTTCGGCGTTCAAGTCAAATAGTAAAGCCAGGTTACTAAAGAATAGATTGTTAATCAGTGGTGATCTTTTGTCTGATGAGGAAAGTCGCATGGGCGTCGCTTCAATGTCGGCACTGAATATCGCCAAGGCACTTTATTTTAATCAGGACTACATCACTATTAATACTGCTCAGAATGGGCAGCAGACTTACTTGGGCGATGTCAGCGCTTTTTCTGGTATTTCATGTAACGGTAAAGAGATAGGTTTCGCTAACGTTCGGTCTATGAAACGCTTGGACTCAGCAGCGTTGATCGTTTTCCGAGGGGTTTTTGAAGCCGAAGTCACTGCCTGTAAAGGCGGGTTGAAAAATACTTTTGGTAGCCTGGAAAATAAAATTCACTTTGAACCGAAATGGCAAAAGGTAGGCGACAAATTTGAAGCTTTAACAGGGACGCAGGAAGCGCTGGACGTCCCGGCAGCGCAGATACTGGAATTGATTCGAAAGGATCCGCAGTAGGGGGCGTAGTACGCGGCCGTTGCGTGTGTCCACCGAGAGATGACGACAGGCAGAGGTATTCATTGCTTCGCCTTAATAGGAAGCATTACTATTCACGCCCCTTTCCTCACCACGCCGCCCATACCCCCATGCGTCCCCGCAGACCCGGCTTTTTCGAGCATTACGAAGAGTTGATCGGCACCTGGACTCGTCGCCTGCGCAATCGCGCGCAGGCCGAGGATCTGGCGCACGACACCTTTGTGCGGGTGCTTGAGTCCGATTCGGCGGCGGTGCAGCAACCCCGGGCGTATCTGCATCAGACCGCGCGCAACATCGCCGTAGATGGGTATCGGCGTGAGGATCGGCGCGGCGCCATGGAGTCAGAGGCGATCGATCACAGTGTGTCGTCGTCCGGCGACCCGGAGCATTACATGCATGCGATCCAGTTGGCCGACTCCATCGAACGGGCGCTCACCGAGTTGCCGGTCAATTGCCGCAAGATTTTTGTCTGGCAAAAGATCGAAGGGTTGACCCAGGCGGAAATCGCCGAACGCCTTGGCCTGTCCAAGAACATGGTCGAAAAGTATATGATCCGCACCCTGCGGCACCTGCGTGATCGCCTCGACGGGCTGCAGTCATGAGCGGCCGCCGCTTTTCATCCCCAGCCCAACAGGACATTCCATGATGGATTCTCGTGATTGCGCGTGCGGGCAAACGACGGTGCGCGATGACGCGGCTCGCTGGTTTGTACGTTTGCAGGAGCCGGCCATCAGTGCCGACGAGCAGCAGCGCTTTGACGCCTGGCTGAACGAACATCCGCAGCACCGTGACGAATTTCAGTTGCTGCAGGGTTTGTGGACGGCGGCGGATCTGCTGCCGGCGCCACGTCTCAAAGCCCTTGTTGAAACCACGCCTGCGCGCCGCGAACGGCGCCCGTTGCTGCGTTATGCGGTGGCGGCCAGTGTGCTGGCGGTGGCGCTTGGACTCGGGCTGTTCAGCGGTTTGAATCACCCGGGGAGTTACAGCGCCGAGTTTTCTACCGCCCTCGGCGAACGCAAACATGTGGCGCTGCCGGATGGATCAGTGATCGATCTGAACAGCCGCAGCCGCTTGCAGGTGCGCTATGAAAAGGACCGCCGCGTTATTGAGTTGAGCGAAGGCGAAGCGATGTTCAGTGTTGAGCATGACAGCGCCCGGCCGTTCGTGGTCGAGGCCGGTAGTGGCAAGGTGACGGTCACTGGCACTCGTTTCGATGTGCGCCGTGATGTGTCGCAGACCCGTGTCGCGGTGGAGCAGGGCACGGTGAAAGTGCAGGGGCATGATGCGCCCGAAAACGAGTTCATCAACCTGACCGCAGGCTTGGGCACTTATGTCGATGGGCAAGGCAAAGTCGCGGCGGCCTACGCGGTCAACCCGGCGGAACTGACGGCGTGGCGCAGCGGCAAACTGGTGTTCAACAACGCCAGCCTCAGTGAGGTTGCTGCTGAAGTGTCGCGTTATCGCGACAAGCCGCTGACGGTCGCCAACCCGGCCGTAGCCAGTCTGCGGCTGACCAGCGTATTCAAATCCGACAACACCGACGCCTTGCTCAAAGCCTTGCCGAGCATCCTGCCGGTGGCCGTTCGCACCCTCGCCGATGGCAGCCAGGAAATAATTTCAAAATAGCATTCAGGTTTTTTTCGAGTTCATCGTCTTCCTGTTCAACTGCAACTGGTTTGCATTAACAGCTGCACACTCTTGCGATCCACAGGACTACGTTCGACGTGAAAACCATCCCTGCCAACAACAAGAAATCTCCTTGGTTGCCGCTGGCCCTTGCGCTGGCGGTCAACGCTGCCATGCCTTTGGCATTCGCGGCCGACGCCATTCATATCCGCGCCCAGCCGCTGGGTCAGGCCTTGAGTGAACTGGGCCAGCAAACCTCGTTACAAGTGTTTTTCAGTCCCGATCTGGTTGCCGGTAAACAAGCCCCTGCAGTGGATGGCGACATCTCGCCGGAGCAGGCGCTGCGCCAATTGCTGCTAGGCAGCGGTCTGGATTATCAGATCAACGAAGGTTCGGTGACCCTGTCGCCCACCGCGACTTCCGCCGCCACCAACGGCCCGCTGGAGCTCGGCGTGACCGACATCAAAGTGGTCGGCGACTGGCTCGGTGATGCCGACGCCGCCGTGGTGCAGAACCACCCCGGTGCGCGCACGGTGATCCGCCGCGAAGCGATGGTCGAGCAGGGCGCAATGAACGTCAGCGACGTCCTCAAGCGTGTGCCGGGCGTGCAGGTGCAGGACTCCAACGGCACCGGCGGCAGCGACATCGCGCTGAACGTCGGCGTGCGCGGCCTGACGTCGCGTCTGTCACCGCGCTCCACCGTGCTGATCGATGGCGTACCGGCAGCGTTCGCGCCGTATGGTCAGCCGCAACTGTCGATGGCGCCGATTTCTGCGGGCAACCTCGACAGCATCGACGTGGTCCGTGGCGCCGGTTCTGTGCGTTATGGGCCGCAGAACGTCGGCGGGGTGATCAACTTCGTCACCCGCGCGATCCCGGAAAAAACCACCGGTGAAATCGGCACTACCCTGGAAACCACACAGTACGGCGGCTGGAAACACATTGACACCGCGTTCCTCGGCGGCACCGCCGATAACGGCATGGGTGTAGCGTTGCTCTATTCGGGCGTCAACGGCCACGGCTACCGCGAGCGCAATAACGGCAACGACATCGACGACGTGCTGCTCAAGACGCACTGGGCGCCGACTGATCAGGACGATTTCAGCCTCAACTTCCACTACTACGACGCCAGCGCCGACATGCCCGGTGGCCTGACGCAGAAGCAGTACGACGACAAACCCTACGATTCGGTGCGCGACTACGACAACTTCACCGGTCGGCGCAAAGACGTGTCGTTCAAGTGGATTCGCCAGATCGATGAGCGTACCCAGGCCGAAGTGCTGACCTATTACACCGACAGCTTCCGTGGCAGCACCATCGCCGCCCGCGACCAGAAAACCCTCAGCTCGTATCCGCGTTCCTACTACACCTTGGGCATCGAGCCGCGTGTGTCGCGCGTGTTTGACGTTGGCCCGACGACTCAGGAAGTCAGCGTCGGTTACCGCTATTTGAAAGAGGCGATGCACGAGCAGTCGAGCCGTCTGGCGCTGGTCAACAATCAGCCGGTGGTTACGCCGACCTCCGACGGCCATGTGTTTCAGGATCGCACCGGCGGCACGGAAGCCAACTCTGTGTATGTCGACAACAAAATCGACGTCGGCAATTGGACGATTACGCCGGGTATTCGCTTCGAACACATCAGCACCGACTGGCACGACCGCGCCGTGCTCGACACTGCCGGCAAACCGGTACCGGAGAAAAACCGCAGCATCGAGAGCAACGAACCGCTGCCGGCGCTGAGCGTGATGTATCACTTGTCGGATGCGTGGAAGCTGTTCGCCAACTACGAGACGTCGTTCGGCAGCCTGCAATATTTCCAGCTCGGTCAGGGTGGTTCCGGTGACAACACCGCCAACGGTCTGGAGCCGGAAAAGGCCAAGACTTACGAGATCGGTACGCGCTACAACGATGACGTGTGGGGCGGGGAAGTGACGCTGTTCTACATCGACTTCGACGATGAACTGCAATACATCAGCAATGATGTGGGCTGGACCAATCTTGGTGCGACCAAGCACCAGGGGATTGAAGCGTCGGTGCATTACGACATGGCAGCGCTCGATCCGCGCCTTGATGGCTTGACCGCGAATGCCGGTTTTACCTATACCCGTGCGACGTATGAAGGGGAGATTCCGGGGTTCAAGGGACGTGATCTGCCGTTTTATTCGCGTCAGGTGGCGACGGTGGGGTTGCGGTATGACGTCAATCGCTGGACCTACAACATTGATGGTTTTGCTCAGTCCAAGCAGCGCTCGCCGGGTACCGGGGTGAATGCTGATGGCAGTTTCAATGGCAATTACATTACTGACGGTACGGCGGATGGGCAATACGGCGATATTCCGGGTTATGTGACCTGGAACGTGCGCGGGGGGTATGACTTTGGGCCTCAGGTGTCGAATCTGAAGTTGGGGGCGGGGGTGAAGAACGTCTTCGATAAGCAGTACTTTACGCGTTCCAGTGATAATAATTCGGGGATGTATGTGGGGGCGCCGCGGACGTTTTTTGTCCAGGCCAGTGTGGGGTTTTGATTGATTGGTTGATTGGGTGAATATCCGTTTTTGGGGTGATGGCTGATTAGGGTTCCGCCCTTACGGCGGGTCACTTTGGCAAACGCCCCAAAGTAACCAAAGGTCTGTGCCCTGACGTTCGGCCCTCGCTGTGGCTCGGGTTCCTTCGCTGCGGGATTGATCCGGGGGCATCGCCTCCGGTTTGCTTCGCTGCACCTCCTCTCGATGTGTTTGGCTGCGCCAAACGGTCGCTGCGCTCCCACCCCCGGATCAATCCCTCCACTCAGCCTGCCGACGGGCCTTCAGATCAAGAGCGGTACTCGAGCTTGCGCTCATTGTGTTGAGTGGGGCGGCATGCGCCGCGTGCGGGGTGTACTCGTTTTCTTGTGGGAGCTGGCTTGCCAGCGATGGCGGCCTGATAGCCGACCAGGCTCTGGTAGGTGTACTCACTCCTTGTAGGAGCTGCCGAAGGCTGCGATCTTTTGATCTGCTTTGGCTTTGGCTTTGGCTTTGGCTTTGGCTTTGGCTTTGGCTTTGGCTTTGGCTTTGGCTTTGGCTTTGGCTTTGGCTTTGGCTTTGGCTTTTGATCTTGCTCTTCAGCCCATCGGCAGGCCGAGCGAAGGTGTTCATCCGGGGGTAGGCGCGCAGCGCCGTGCGGCGAAGCCGCACACATCGAGAGGAGGTGCAGCGAAGCAAACCGTAGGAGATGCCCCCGGATGGACACCGTAGCGAGGGAACACTGAGCCTAGGCGAAGTGCCGTACGTCAGGGGGCAGCCTTTTGGGTTACTTTTTCGGCGTCTGGAAAAAGTGACCCGCCGTAAGGGCGGAACCCTAAGCAGCCGTTACCGCAGCAACGGATATGCCCCAACCCCAACTCCAACCCCAACTCCAACCCCAACCCCAACCCCCAAACAACAATCTGGCAGATGCACTAAGTTCAGACTTTCAACACCTTCCCACCAATGGCCACCGCCACCAGCAACACCGCCATCAACCCGAAAGCAAAACTCAAACTGCTGGCATGAGCAACAAAACCAATCACTGCCGGCCCCGCCAGAATCCCCGCATAACCCAACGTAGTAATCGCCGGCACCGCAATACTTTCCGGCATCACGGTTTGTTTGCCCACCGCCGTGTACAACACCGGCACGATATTTGAGCAACCGGCACCGACCAACGCATAACCGACCAGTGCAGCCTCCCAGCTCGGTGCGAACGTTGCCAGAAACAAGCCTGCCGCTGCCAACAGGCCACCAAACAAAATGATCCGCGTCGCCCCGACAATCCGAACAATCCGGTCACCCATCAAGCGTCCGGCGGTCATGGTCAGAGCGAACGCCGCGTAACCCAGCCCCGCATACGCCGTGTCGATCCCGCGCTCTTGCGCCAGGAACACCGCACTCCAGTCCAGCGCCGCACCTTCGGTGAGGAATACGATGAAGCACATCCCGCCGATAAACAGCACGATGCCGTGGGGGATGGCGAATGCAGGCCCGGAGCTTTCGCTGCCATAGGGCAACATGTGCGGTACACACTTGAACAAAGCGGCGATCAACACCGCCACCACCACCAGCATCGCGCCCAACGGCGAAAGGCCGAGGCCGAGCAGGGCGCTGACGCCTGCCGCGCCGACGATGCCGCCAAGGCTGAACAGACCGTGGAAACCCGACATCATGTTCTTGCCGCTCGCACGCTCGACGATCACCGCTTGCAGGTTTACCGTCGAATCCACCGTGCCGAGGCCGGCGCCGAACATGAACAGCGTGGCGATCAGCGCCGGAATCGACGACACCGTCGCCAGCAACGGCAATGCCGCGCAGATCAACAGCGTGCCGCCAGTTGCCACTCTGCGGCAGCCGAATCGCGTTGCCAGAATCCCCGCCATGGGCATCGCCAGAATCGAACCGACGCCCAGGCATAACAGCAACAATCCCAGCGTGCCCTCATCAAGCCCGGCCCGGGCCTTGGCGTACGGCACCAGTGGCGCCCATGCGGCAATGCCGAGCCCGGCGATGAAGAAAGCGATGCGCGTGGACATCTGTTGCAGGCGTCCGGGGACGAAAGTGTCTTGGGGGTTGAGGCTGGTCATATCGATCCTTGGCAAAAAACGTCGCGTCCCCGAAGGACAGTGATTGAGCGTCGAGGTTCGATCGCAGGTGTTCCGGGGACGTGCAGTCGACATCCTAACCTGTGGGAGTGAGCCTGCTCGCGATAGCGGTGGATCAGTCGACATTTTTTTGCCAGGCACACCGCTATCGCGAGCAGGCTCACTCCTACAGGTGGTTGCGGTTTACAGTGGACTACTTTGGCAGCAGGGACACAAAAGTGATGACGCAGTTCTACGATGCGCGGGGCAACATCTACGGAGTGATCTCTCCCGAGGCGCTACGCATGGCGGGAATCGACTTGCCGACCAGCGCTGGCGAATGTGCGTCATCACGCCAGACCTGGAGTCATCACGCCGTCGCTCTCTGCTGCGAATGGCCCGAAGGTCAGCGGCCAGCAGACAGCAAATCCCACCGCAGCGACGGTCTGCTCGTGGGTCCGTTCCAGGCGTCGCCGCCATTTGACGTGCTGATCATCAACACCGACGGTACCCTCGCCGAGCGCAGTGGCAATGGCCTGACGATCTTCTCGCAAGCCCTGACCGAGCAAGGTGTACTGCCCGAGCAGGGCGCTCTGTTGCGCGTGCATCATGACAAAGGGAGCGCGGTTGAGACCTCTGTGAAACCGGCCGAAGTCGAAGGCGTGAGAGGATTCTGGCTGGATCTCGGCCAACCCGAATTCGGCCCGTCCGCGGTCGGTGCACAGAACGTAGAAAGCCGCGAATTCAACGGCTGTGGAACAAGCCATATTCAATCCCTGGCACAACTCGATCCCTCGTGGAGCCACAGCCAGTTCGTGCGTATCGGCAATCCGCACTGCGTGACGTTGCTGACAGAAGTTGCCGCGCTGCCCAGTAACGAACAGATGCGCGAATCGCCACTGAACGAAGGCATGACGCGAATCGCTTATGCCATGCCCACCGGCTCAGGGCAGCCCTGTCAGGCGGGCGTAAATCTGCAATGGGCCGCGCGCGAGTCCGCACGATGTATCGTCGCCCGGGTGTTCGAACGCGGCGAAGGGCCGACAGCCTCCTCAGGCACCAGCGCCAGCGCAGTGGCCTCGGCGGCGTGGCGGGTCGGATGGGTCGAGGCAGGTGAAGTACACGTCGTCATGCCCGGCGGCACGGCGCCGATCCTGCTCGAAGAAGCAAATGGAGAATTGCTGCGCCTCAGCCTGTTCGGTACGGCCCAATCGATCCTCTAGAGCTGCCGAAGGTTTGCGATACCGTCAATTAGCCTTGAACAACGTCACGCTCACCACCTGATCACCCTCGACAACCAGCCGCAGCAACGCCTGCGGAGTGGGCAACGCCTCAAAACACTCAATAATCACCGAGTGCGCCGACGTCGCCAGCAACGACAAGCTTCGGGCGTGCCTCAACTGGCGTTTCACCGGGCGCCAGTCCCGAGGCCAAGCCGGTTTTGAGGTGTACGCTCAGCGGTGGGCCAACCATGCCCGAGGCTACGATCGCAGCGAATGACACCGCTCCACGCAGGCGCGGGTCGAGGCCGTGGCTAGCTGCAAATGCCCGTACACGACACCCTTAGACGAACTCCACCACCGGCATCTGCCGCTTCATCAACACCTCGCCGCCGCGAATCGAATACAGCGGCAAGCCCTGACTGCGAATAACCTCGTAATCGCTGTCCGCCGACAGAATCAGCAGGTTCGCCGGGCGCCCCTGTTCCAGGCCATAACGCTCGCCCAAGTGCATGGCTTTGGCGCTGTTGTCGGTCACCAGATCCAGCGCACTTTGCAGGTTGCGGTAACCGAGCATGTGGCAGATGTGCAGCCCGGCTTCCAGCACGCGCAGGATATTGCCGTTGCCCAGCGGATACCACGGATCGACGATTGAATCCTGGCCAAAACACACGTTCATCCCGGCTTCCAGCAACTCGTTCACCCGGGTCACGCCCCGGCGTTTCGGGAAGTTGTCGAAGCGGCCTTGCAGGTGAATGCTTTCGGTCGGGCAGGAGACAAAACTGATCCCGGAGTGGCCAAGCAGGCGGAACAGTTTGGCGCAGTAGGCGTTGTCGTAAGAGCCCATTGCCGTGGTGTGGCTGGCGGTGACAAGGGCGCCCATGTCGCGGCTGCGTGCCTCTTCGGCAAGCACTTCAAGGAAGCGCGAATGCGGGTCGTCGGTTTCGTCGCAATGCACGTCGACCAGGCAACCGGTGCGCTCGGCCAGGTCCATCAGGAACTTCACCGAACTCACACCCTGATCGCGGGTGTACTCAAAGTGCGGAATCCCGCCGACCACGTCGGCGCCCATGCGGATCGCTTCTTCCATCAGTTCGCGGCCATTGCGGAACGACTCGATGCCTTCCTGCGGGAACGCGACGATTTGCAGGTCGATCAGATGACGACTTTCCTCGCGCACTTCAAGCATGGCTTTGAGTGCAGTGAGTTGCGGGTCGGTGACATCGACGTGGGTGCGCACGTGCTGGATGCCGTGGGCGGCCAGGGTCTGAATGGTTTTCTTGGCGCGGGTCTTGGTGTCTTCTTCGGTGATGGTGACCTTGCGCTCGCCCCAGCACTCGATGCCTTCGAATAGCGTGCCGCTCATGTTCCAGCGCGGCTCGCCAGCGGTGAGGGTCGCGTCGAGGTGAATGTGCGGCTCGACGAAGGGCGGCACCACTAGATTGCCGCCGGCGTCGAGGTCGTCCGGGCCGAGGGACGGCGCTTCGGTCTGGCGGGCGATGCTGCGGATCAGCCCGTCCTCAAGGTGCAATTCGTGCAAACCTTCCTGGTTGCGCAATCGGGCGTTGATGATGTGCATCAGGCGAATCCTTTTTTATAAGTCTTGAAGTGGCGCGCTGGCGCTGCGGGCGCCGAGCAGGCCGGTGACGATGACATACGTTAGCGCGGCAGCGGCGATGCCTACCAGCGGCGCAACCCACGGCGAGCTGAACGCGGCGACGGTGCCGACCCCGTAGGCCCCGAGGCCCGGCCAGTTGAAGGCCGGCAGCCGTGCGTCGGCCAGGCGCGGATAGTGCCCGCGCCAGCGGAAGAAGAAGTCGGCCATGATCACCCCGCCAATCGGCGGGATCACCGTGCCGAGCAGAATCAGATACGGCACCAGCATGTCGTACATGCCCAGCAGGGCGAGCAGGGTGCCGATGACTGCGCCGGCCAGGGTTACGGTTTTGCGTCGGCCGGTGCGCAGCAGATTGCAGCCGGCGACGGCGAAGTTGTAGATGGTGTTGTCCTGGGTGCTCCAGATATTGAGTAGCAGCATGGCCATCGCGGCCATGGCGAAGCCTTGCAGGAGCAGCACTTCCACCACGTCCGGTTGTTGATAGACGATGGCGCCGTACGCACCGATCAGCACCATCAAGCCGTTGCCGATGAAAAATCCGATCAGGCTGGCCAACACCGCGACTTTTGCCGAGCGCGAAAAGCGCGTCCAGTTCGTCGCCTGGGTCGCGCCGCTGACGAAGGTGCCGAACACCAGGGTGATCGCGGTCGACCAATCCAGCGAGCCGCTTGGCACCACGCTGAGCAAGCCCTCGAAACCGCCGACTTTCACCGTCGCCACCCACATCGACAACATCAACAGCAGCATCATCGCCGGCACCGCGATGTACGACAGAATCTCCAGGCCGCGATAGCCGACATACGCCGTGGCGCAAAACACCAGGCCGAACAGCACCATCAAACCCAGCACCGCGCCTTCGCCCAGATCAAAGTATTTACCGAGCACCACCGCAGCGGTCGCTGTGCCCCAGGCGTACCAACCAATCTGGGTGAAGCCGAGGATCAGGTCGCTGAGCTTGCTGCCGACTTCGCCAAAACAGAAACGACCCATCAGCACCGAGTTGAGACCGCTCTTGAAAGCGATGTAACCCAGGCCCGCCGCGTACAGGCCGAGCAGCAGGTTGCCGACGATGATCACCGCCATCATCTCGGCAAAACCGAACGCCACACCGAGCTTGCCGCCGGCAAACATGGTCGCGGTGAAGAAGGTGAAGCCCAGCAATACCATGGCGGTTGAGGCCAGGCCTTTGCGTGCATGCATGGGGACTTCACTGAGGGGGTAATCGTTGCCGGGATCGTTTTGCGTCATGGGGCGTTCCTTGCTGAAAAGGGGAGACGCGGGGGAGGGTTGCAGTGGTCGTGCCAGGTTTGAGTAGCGTCCGTCCCAATGTTTGAAGATGTCTAAGTTATTGATTGTTGAACATCAAAGTGTTGGATCAGTAGGCATGTCGTGTTCTAACGAATTTATTGTTTGTGTGAAAATTTTCATATTTTGGATTAAGTATGGATTGCTCCCATGGTCTTGTTGGAATAATCCTACAGGATATTAGTCTTATTCCTGCCTTTAATTTATTGACCGTAAAGGCTTGATCCAATATATCTATAAGTGCAAGTGATTCACGATTTTTCAGAAAATTCTAATGGCGATACAAGGATGTGAGATGAATATTCGAAACGTTGATATCGAAACTATTAAAGATGTTATTCGGGCGGACGGCGTTATGATGAGCGCTGTCTTTGGGGAGAAGTACGTAGATCCACTTCTTATGCAAGTTGAGAACACTCCCCCGGGAATGGAACTGACTAGGCCAGTACATACGGGGGCGGCAACAAGTAATTGTACTCAATGTTTCAGTCGGTGTTGCTATGCTTCTTACTCTCCGAAATCAATAAAAAGTGGCACCTGTTATGGACTGGTATCCAGAGCCAATGTAGTCGTTTTTAACTAGGTATGTGCCGCCTCAAGGCGGCATTTCAATTGACATAAGGAAGTGTTAGTGAGTGATTTCTCGATGGTTGATTCTATGGCGACTTATTCTGGCTCACACAGGGTTTTAGTGAATGAATTTTTAAATAGCCTGTATGAGAGTAAAAAATTTGATCTTGCTTGTCTGATTGATAAGAAGCTGGCTAATGCCTTTGCTATACACGTGGCAAATAAGGTTGAAAGCTATGTTCGCCAATCCATCGAGGCAGAGGTGTCACATGTTAATGAAAACCTTGGGGTCAGTATGGCCTACGAGGAATTTTTAGAGCAGGATGAATTGTATCTCGAGTTTTTGAGGAAGTACGAGTCGCTGAGGTACTTGCTGGATAAACTTTTTGTGGATGAATTAGAGAATTTCTCATTAGTTAAAGAGTATTTTGTAAAGTCGCTTCCAGAATTGCTGCGTAGTGGTTTTTTGGATGGTCCTCATGAAGTGAGTGATGTGTTTTTGCTGGGAGACGAGAGTCACGATGGAAATAAAAACGTGGCACTTTTTTATGTTCAAGGATGCCCTGCTTTTGCCTTGAAGTTGCGTGATTTGGAGTTGGAAAGGAAAACAAGCGAGTTTCTTGGAGCTTTTTTCAATGAACAATGTGGTATTCGCGGTTGGGAGTTTCCAGAATATATATCGGGGCAAGGTTTCGGGTGGGTGAAGTGGTGTGATCAGGTTCCTTTGAAAAGCAAGGCGGAGGTAGAGAATTACTATAGATTGGCAGGTTATTTGATTGCTGCGGCTGCGTCGTTAGGAATTACCGACCTCCATTATGAAAATATCGTAACTCATCAAGGAAACCCCGTTCCAGTCGACTTGGAGGCGGTATTTCATCATGTCTATGTTGATGCGCCGCGTTTGGGAGTACCCAGAACAGGGCTTGTGCCGAATGTTATTAAGTACACAGATGGACTTGCCGACACCGAGCACGCGGGCATAGGAAATATATTTCGGAAACAATTCGTTAGAAAAGCATTATTAAACACAAATCCAAATGCGGTGGTGTTTGATGGTGAGGTACAGAATCCAATAGACTATATTGAACATATCGTTGCAGGTTGTGTTGAATGCTACAAGGTCATAATTTATGAGTATCAGCGTTTTGTAGAGTTTTTGAATCAAACTTCTAATCTAAGAAATAGAATAATCTTGAGAGATACGGCTAACTATTGCTTGGTGATTGAGGCTTCCTATCATCCGCGGTTTCTAAAGAATAACCAGGATAGAAAAAAATACATCGAGTCTTGCCTAGGATCAGTCGAAGATCATCGGGCTGACTCCGCTCTCTTAAGGGCGGAGGTTGAATCCTGCTTTTTTGGGGATGTTCCCAGATTTACTTCTTGTGCGAAAGATCTTGCTGTTTGGTCAACTCATGCTGCTGAAAGTATTAAGCTGATTAATTATGTAAGCGGATACGACAGTGTGAGGGATAATTTATATCGCATAGTGAATGAGGGGTTTGGTAGCGAGATTCAATTTTTAAAGTGCGTATACCGAGAGGCGGAAAAAATAGTTGACTTGAGTTGTAGGTTTAATCAGGTTCATGGATTTGAGGAAGAAGGTTCTAATTGCTTGGTTCTAAAAACAATGCCTTCTGCAGTAAATATAACTGCTAAACACATGATTGATACTCGGTCTCCTCCTTTAATGTTTACTAGTAGGTGTGAAAGCTATCTCGAGTTAACTACCGTAGGGTTTGATTTGTTTTCAGGTTCGGGTGGGCTTGGTTATCTCGCTGCTACTGGGAGATTATTCGAATCAGAATCGGAGAATAAGGAGTTTTTGTTTGCATATTTTGAGATGATTTTAGGTGATGAGTTGCTATCGTCGTCTCCAATAGGTGGAGCATATGTCGGTGGGCTAAGTTCTATAGCGCCAATTTTTATAGATGGAAATTCCTCCTTTATTTCAACTGCAACCGATAAAATTGTTGCGGCTTTTTATTCTGAAGAATATAAAAATCTAGGTTCGGGCTTGATCTATGGTCTTGCTGGAGCTTTGGTGGTCGCCAGCTGTTATTTTCAATTGTCAAAGAAGGAGGAGTGGCAAGATATTTCTAGATTACTATTCGAGGCGTTAGTCGCGAGATCTGAATTAGACGGTGAGCAGATAATATTTCCTAGTAATATCTCAATGCATCCTAAAAAAATATTATGTGGGCTTTCGCATGGACAAGCAGGTATCGCTTATTCGATCGCTGTATATGCGATGGTTTTTGATATATCTGATGAAACGGTCATTCCATTGATAAAAGGCGTAATTACGTCGGAAATCAACTGCTTCGAGCGGCAACTTGGTAACTGGCCAGATTTAAGACATAAGCCTCGAAGCATAGAGCTTCAAAATGAGTTTGGATGGGCGCATGGAGGCGCGGGAATTATTTATGTGTTCGATTTTTTAAGAAGACATTTTAATATCGACGTGCTTGACAGGTTTTTGCAGGAGCACAATTTTCGAGCGATTTTCGAGAAGAATTTCAAAGCTTCGGCCAGTAAAGAAAATTTCTCAGTTTCAAACGGAGTGTTGGGGGTAGAGTTAATTTATCAGCGACTATTCAAGAAAGCTTTGAACGTCGATTTAGAAAGTAAGTATTGGTCGATTCAGGGGGCGTCTACTTTAGGGTGTGGTCTGATGAAAGGGTGTGCCGGAGAGCAACTAGCCCTGAATTCTCTAATGACGGGTGACCAATCTTTTCCTCTGTTGCCTCATGAACTGTTCAAACTGAGTTTTCGGGAAGTATCCAAATGAATGTCAAAGGATTTGTTGATACTTATACGCTACTGAAGTTGTCCATGAAATCAAAGGACGTAAGTCGTTTGGCCTTTTTAGTAGTGTTGATTTTCCTTACCGCGATAGGTTTTGGTCTCGTACCGTTATTTTTGCAGAGGATGCTTGCGGTTGCATCAGGTAATCATGAGCAGTTTTTGATGTTTTTGAGCCTGGTAGTCGGCGTTATTTTTATATCTCAGGTGTTTTCTCATTTGTCCGATGTAATGACAATGATGTTTATCCAGCGGGTGAATATAAATCTTGGTGAGATGTTCATTAAGAGATCTATTCGTTTGTCTGCATGTGAGAGTCTGATAAAAGGCCCGGCGCAACTGGCGCAGGTGCTGCAATGTGCTTCTGCGAGTATGGATAACACAATTCGATCAATGCTGGTTAGTATACTGCCCTCTATCGTTCAAATATTCGTATCGTTAGTTGTGTTGTGGTTTTTTAAAGATTTTTTCGTAATGTTCATGATTTTTTTGTATGTTTTTACGTATGCAATTATTAGCTCTTCAATGATTGGGCGCTTGTCAGAGTTGTTCAAGGTTGTGATATTGAAAGAGATGGGGAGTTCAAAAACCATTCATGGCATTGTTTCTAATATTGAGACAATACGTATATATTTGGCCGATGAATTTCTGTTGCGTTTTTTTCGTGAAGATCAAGAAGGTGTTTATCAGTCTTGGTTGGGTTTTTATAGGAGAAGTACTTATCTAGAAGTTTTTAGGGTATGTGTTTTTTCGCTTGTTTTTTTTGTTGTTCTTTATGAGTCTTCACTAAGGTTACTTTCCGGAGAGATAGGTGTTGGTCATTTTGTAATGGTTGCAGCCTATATGTTTCAGGTGTGTCAGCCATACGATGCTCTTTTAAAAAGTATTGGTAGCATGATTGAATCACTCGGTGGCTTTGCCCCCTTACTGAAACATCTCGACGCTTGTGAAGTTCGGCATGTTGGTAAAGGTAATGAGCTTCCGAATATTAGTCATCACCTGGAATTTTCTAATGTTCGATTTTCTTACCCTGAGCGACCTACAGAAAAGGTGCTGCACGATTTGTCAATCCGATTTATTCCGGGTGAAGTAGTTGCGATCACCGGTCCATCTGGTGTGGGTAAGTCGACAATTGTCAAGTTGCTGATGCGGCTCTATACACCCTCTTCGGGTTTAATTAAATATGGTGGTGTTGCGATAGAAGATTTGTCTGATCAAGACTTCTATTCTAGGTTTTCTTTCGTATCCCAAGAGGTTGGTTTATTCAACGGGTCGTTAAGATTTAATCTAAGAATCGCTGATCAAAATGCACCTGATGAAAGATTAGAAGCAGTTTTAAAACTTGCTGACCTTGGTGGATTTCTAAAAGGCTTGCCATCCGGGCTGGATACGGAAATTGGAGACAGGGGTTTAATGTTGTCGGGAGGCGAGCGTCAACGTCTTGCCTTGGCAAGAAGTTTTTTGCGAGACCATAAGGTCGTCGTTTTTGACGAGAGCACGGCATTCCTTGATGAGGTTGCTGAGCGAGCAGTGATCTCAAATATCAAAAAATATAATGCGTCTAATATTGTGATCATTGTTGCTCATCGAGAGTCGATATTAAAGTTGGCTGATCGAGTGGTCTCGTTTAATGGCGAATTTTGCGTGGAGCTTTAATCGTGAGAATATTGTCTGTTTCAATTAAAGGGTACCGCTCTGTTGATGATGTGTTTCTGAATCTTGATGGTTTGAATATTTTTTATGGTGAAAATGGAGTTGGGAAAACTAATTTATATAATGCACTCAAACTCGTGCAGGCTGCTGCAACGGGAGAGTTTTCGAAGTTTATCGTTCGGGAGGGTGGCATGCAGTCGATCCTTTCGGAGAATTCAAAGCGCAATGCAGATCGTTCAAAAATTATTTTTGAAGTGCGGTTCTCGACTTTTTCAGATGATGATGGCTATTACAGTTACGGAATCACAGCGGGACTAGTGCCGCAAAAAACCGCTTTTGGAGAAAAGATTGTATTGGGCGATGGTTTTGAGTTTGAACCTCAAATCAAAACTGAAAAACTGATTTTTCATAATGGACGGAAAAGTCATACTTTGATGTTCCGAGAAAATGGTTTCTTGAAGGTGATGGATCGAGAAATGGCCGTTCTCGACATGTCGAATGCTATTCGACTATTCCCCTCTGCTACGGCATTAAGCTCTCTCACGGATGCAGAACGTTTTCCAGAGGTGTTACGTGTCAAACATGAAATTATGGGGTGGCGTTTTTATCACGGTTTCAGGACTGATATTGAGTCGCCCATTCGCAAGCCTTGCTACGCAGTTAGTGACACGGTACTTCATTCGTCTGGAGCAAATCTCGCTGCGGTTCTGGCGACGCATAAATATATAGTTCAAGATCTCGATGTTGTTGAAGAGTTGATTGCGGATACATTCGGAGGGGCTATTTTGGAGATTTCAAGGCCGGAACGTACCGTTTCTTTTGGACTTCGATTTCCTCAAAGTAACCGCACAAGCAATGCGTGGGAACTGTCTGACGGCACTTTGCAATATATTTGCCTAGCTGTTGCGCTGACATCCAGTTCTTTGCCTCCATTCATTGTTTTGAATGAGCCTGACAACAGTTTGCATCCCGATATGCTCAGGTCGTTGGCTGTTTTGATTAGTTCTGCCAGCAAGCGATCGCAGATTTGGGTTGTTACTCATTCACCGATATTGAAAGATATTCTTGAAGAGTCAGGGACGTCTAAATCTCGGCATGTCATTAAACGGGGGCTTCATACATGGATTGAAGGGTTGGCTCTAAATGGTGAAGTTAATACTTTTTGACACAATCGAAAGCTGGGATTTTGATTCACACAGCGCAGGGATAGGCATGAAATTGGTGCATTGATGATGCATCTTGGAACACTGATTCTTCGGCATTTAGCGACTCTATATGAGTGGTTTGGCCTTTGTGCACTTGCGCCATTCCGGGACGCGGACGCCGCGCGTCAAAGAAATCGCAGCAATGCAGCGACGATCGCTTCAGGGGCGTCTTCCTGGACGAGGTGGCCGGCGTTGGGGATTGGGTGAAATTGTGATCCCGGGATCATCTGGTGTAACGCCCGACCCCGTTCGATGGGAATCCATTGGTCGTCCTCACCCCAGAGAATCTGCACCGGGCAGCGTATCGCCGGGTACAGATTTTCGGCTTCACGGGTATAGCGTTCATCCATCTGCGCGATCTGCCGATAGAACGCCGCTTGCCCCGGATCGCCGAGCCACGGCTGCACGTATGGGGCCAGTTCATCATCGGGAATATCCCGGTGTATCGCCCCGCGAATGTAGGTCGGCACGATGGCGCGCTGGATGTAATCCGGCAGGCCGCTGAACGCCGCTTCATGCTGGCGCACGTGCTGCACGAACGGTGACCCCCACGGCGTCAGCGCCACCGGGTCGATCAGCGTCAGGCTGCGGTAATCCTTTTCGTTGAGCAGATGCGTGCGCAGTACCGTGGCGCCGCCGAAGTCGTGGGCGACTACGTCGGGGCGCTGGATGTTCCAGTGATCGAGCAGTTGCGCGAGGAGTTGGTTTTGCACGCCGAGTGACACGTCAGCGTCCGGTTGTTCCGAGCGCCCGTAGCCCAGCAAATCGAAATAATGTACGCGGTGCGTGGCGAAAAAGTGCGGCGCGATGCGATGCCAGACATAGGACGAGAAGGGCGTGCCATGCACGAACACAAGCGGCGGGCCGTCGCCGCGTACGGCATGACGCACCGGGTAGCCGTTGAAGTCAAAGACCTGATCCAGCAGCCAGTCCGTCATGGGCCTGTCCTCTTGGCGGGTTTGAGCCAAAGAGCATAGGCATAAAAAAACAGCCGGGGAGGCTGTTCTCTATTTCCCTGGATAAACACCGATCCCGTAGGAGCTGCCGAAGGCTCGGGCCGCGTTCGGCAGCTCCTACACGGGGTATCGGTGTTGGATCATTCGCCGCGATAGATGCAACCGCTGGTGCAGGTCTCATGAATACGGATCGCGCTGAGTTCCGGCAGCAGCGGCTTCATTTCATTCCAGATGAATTTGGCCAGCACTTCACTGGTCGGGTTTTCCAGGCCAGGAATGTCGTTCAGGTAGTTGTGATCCAGACGCTCGTACAGCGGCTTGAAAATCGCCTTGATCTCGGAGAAGTCGCGGATCCAGCCGGTGTGCGGATCAAGGTCGCCGCTGAGGTGAATCGCCACCTTGAACGAGTGACCGTGCAGACGCCCGCACTTGTGGCCGTCCGGGACGTGCGGCAGGCGGTGGGCGGATTCGAATGTAAATTCCTTGAAGATTTCCACAGTATTTTCAGCTCTGTTCAGATGGCGTTCGCCGCAGCGATTCGGGCAGGCCGCGAGTTTATCAGCTTGTGTTTGGCCGTGCTGACTAAAGGGTCAGCAAGCGTTCGGCGAGGCGACCGTTGGCAGTCAGTTCGAGGAACTCGTCACCGAGGCGCCGGCTCTCGTCCATTGCTGCGTGCCAGTACTTCTGCCGGCTGGGCGCATCGCCCATGAAGCGTTTGAAGTCGTTCCGGTCGGGCAGTTTGCCGTAGGGCAGGCGCGCCAGATACTCCTTCGACGGCGCCAGCAACAGCACGTCCTGCAAGCGCTCCACCGACGCGCGGCGCCACGGCAGGGTTTTGTCGAACCAGCCCGGAATCACCCGGTCGGTGAAGTGCGGATAGAGCACGATGCCGTCGCCGCTGTAGGGCAGGTCGAGGTGATAGTCGAGCAGACCGCCGTCGCGGAACGTCCCCTCACCGGCGCCCGGCAAATCGCGCACGCCTTCCATCACCATCGGGATCGAACCCGAGGCCAGCAGCGCCTGACGCAGATTGCCGGCGTTGAGTTCGACGAAGCGCGAGGGGAAATCGTTCAGCGCATTGACCGGTGGCGCCAGGCGCGGATCGTGAATGATCAGCCGTTCGAAGTGCCGCGAGAGCCGCGCGCGACCACGCAGGTTGTCGGCGATCACCGAGCCCAGCGCCAGGCCAAGTCGGCCACGATGATCATCAGCGAGGCGGCCCTGGCTTTTGACCACCATGATGTTCAGGCGGTAATCGGCGTTGTTCAGGATGCTCGCGTCGCGACCGTCGAGCAGGTCGTTGAGCATGCGCTGCGAGCTCTGACTGATCTCGGCCATGGTCACGCCTTTGTTGAAATTCTGCTCGGCGTACAAGCGCCCGAGGCGGCGGATGCCTTCGGCGGCATCGGGCAGGCAGGCACTGGCGAAGCGCCAGGAACCGACCGAGGCGCCGATCAGCGAGCGCTCGCGTGGCGCGCTCGGCAGCCATTCACCGAACAACGCCAGATCCAGCCCCTGAATCCCCAACGCCTTCGGCCCACCGGCCGCGCCGGGCAGGGTGCCGACGTCGACGGCGCTCAGACCCTGGGCTCGAATCCGCGCCATGGCTCGTGGGCCGGCCTTGAGGGTGAGGGCAGGGAATTTGATGTGGATGGCTGTCATACCGGTCTCGATCGTTAGCAAGCGAAGGATTATAGAACCACTGCTCCCACAGGGGGGACCCTTTATTGCCCTGGAGCAATGATGGCAATTCAGTTTCAGTTAAGTTGCTCCCGCTAAGGTGCCCACCGTCGCAACACATAAAAAATACGGAGACATCCATGAAAACCCTGACTGCCCTTTCCCTCGCCTCGATCCTCGGCCTCACCGCCAGCCTCGCTCACGCTCGCGATCTGGGACCCGATGAAGCCCTGCGTCTGCGCGACGCTGGTACTATCGTCTCCTTCGAGAAGCTCAATGCCACGGCACTGGCCAAACACCCGGGTTCAACGATCACCGAAACCGAGCTGGAAGAAGAGTACGGCAAGTACATCTACCAGGTCGAAATGCGTGATCCGCAGGGGCTGGAGTGGGATCTGGAATTAGACGCGGTCAGCGGGCAGGTTCTCAAGGATCATCAGGATACGTAATGAAGGTGAATGTTCGCGCCACCAGTCGCACTGCGTTGGCGCTTGTGATTTTCTGCTCGGCTGCGATGGCTCGCGACCTCGATCAGGACGAAGCCCTGAAGCTGCGTGAGCGCGGGGTGATTCTGCCGCTGGAGCAAGTGCTGCAGCAGGCCATGGATCGCTATCCCGGGGCGAAACTGCTGGAAGTCGAGCTGGAAGAGAAACACGACGTCTACATTTATGAAGTCGAGTTGCTGACGGCCGAGGGTGTTGCGCGTGAGCTGCACCTGAAAGCCGATACCGGTGAACTCGTGAAAGACAAGGAAGATTGATCGATGCGTTTGCTTCTGGTGGAAGACCACGTACCGCTGGCCGACGAATTGATCGCCGGCCTGCAACGCCAAGGCTATGCGGTGGATTGGCTGGCGGACGGCCGCGATGCGGTGTATCAGGGCAGCAGCGAGCCCTATGACCTGATCATCCTCGACCTCGGCCTGCCCGGTGTACCGGGGCTTGAAGTGCTGGCGCAATGGCGCGCGGGCGGTCTGGCGATTCCGGTGTTGATCCTGACGGCGCGCGATTCCTGGGCCGAACGTATCGAAGGCCTCAAGGCTGGCGCCGACGATTACCTGACCAAACCGTTTCACCCCGAAGAGCTGCACCTGCGCGTTCAGTCGTTGCTGCGTCGCTCCAAGGGCCAGGCCAATCAAAGCACGCTCAAGGCTGCCGGCCTTCATCTGGACGAGGGCCGCCAATGCGTGACCCGCGACGGTGCGGACATTCTGCTGACCGCCGCCGAATTCCGCCTGCTGCGCTATTTCATGCTGCATCCGGAACAGATCCTCTCCAAAAGCCACCTCGCCGAACACCTCTACGACGGTGAGACCGAGCGCGACTCCAACGTCCTCGAAGTCCACGTCAATCACCTGCGCCGTAAACTCGGCAAAAGCGTGATCGAAACCCGTCGCGGCCAGGGTTACCTGTTCGGCGGGCAAGCTTCGTGAGATCAATCCAGCGCCGCTTGAGCCTGGGGTTGATCAGCGTGATGGTGGTCGTCGGCCTGGTGCTGGCGCAGACCAGTCTGTGGTTGTTTGAAATGGGTTTGCAGCGCTACCTCGAAGCCGGGTTGCGTAACGACAGCGAGAGCCTGCTGGTGGCGCTGGTGCGCGGGCCGCAGGGTTTGCAACTGGATGAGCGACATTTGTCGCCGGCCTATCAGCGGCCGTTTTCCGGGCATTATTTCCGCATCGACTTTGCCGAGAGCCATTGGCGCTCGCGCTCGTTGTGGGATCAGGATCTGCCGCTGCTTGAACGCCCCGGCCTGCACAGCAACCTGCAACTGGGGCCGGACGGTCAGCAGTTGCTGGTGCTGCGTTCGGACTATCGGCGGCTGGGGCAATCGATATCGATCAGCGTCGCGCAGGATTACACGCCCGTGCGCGAGAGTTTCCAGCGCATGCGCCAGATCGGCCTTGGCTTGGGATTGGCCGGGTTGTTGCTGATTCTGTTTTTGCAACGGCTGACCGTGCGCCGCGCCCTGAAGCCGCTGGAAAAGGCCCGCGAACAAATCGCCCAGCTGCAACAGGGCCAGCGTTCGCAACTCGACGATCAGGTGCCGGTGGAGCTGGAGCCGCTGGTGGCGCAGATCAACCATTTGCTCGCGCACACCGAAGACAGCCTCAAGCGTTCACGCAATGCGCTGGGCAATTTGGGGCATGCGTTGAAAACACCGTTGGCGGTGCTGTTGAGCCTGGCATCGAGCGAAAAACTCGATGGCCATCCCGAGCTACGCAAGATCCTCAAGGAACAACTGGAGCAGGTGCAGCAGCGGCTCAATCGTGAGCTGAATCGCGCACGGCTGTCCGGCGATGCGCTGCCGGGTGCGCTGTTTGATTGCGACGCGGAACTGCCGGGGTTGTTGGCGACGTTGAACATGATCCACGGCGAACATCTGGCGTTGAGCTATGTGGCTCCGCCGGGGCTGCAATTGCCGTGGGATCGTGAGGATTTGCTCGAGTTGCTCGGCAACCTGCTGGATAACGCCTGCAAGTGGGCGGATGCCGAAGTGCGCTTGAGTGTGATTGAACGAACCGACGGCTTTGCCCTGAGCGTGGAAGATGACGGGCCGGGGATTCCCGAAGAGCAGCGTGCTCAGGTATTCAGCCGGGGCGCGCGGCTGGATGAGCAGACTCACGGGCATGGTCTGGGATTGGGGATCGTGCGCGATATCGTCGATACGTGGGGTGGGTTGTTGGTGTTGGGCGAGAGCGAGTGGGGCGGGTTGAAGGTGGTGATTGAACTGCCTAAACGCTGATCTTTAAAACACCAAAAAAACTTGTGGGAGCGAGCCTGCTCGCGAAGAGGTCAGGTCAGTCGACATCTCTGTTGACTGGTTTACCGCTTTCGCGAGCAGGCTCGCTCCCACATTAAAACGCTGTCGGATTCAAGTTTGAATCAAACGCGAAACTGATCCATCAAACTCTGCTGCTGATTCGCCAGGCTATTAAGTGACTGACTGACCCGCGCCGACTCATTCGCCTGCTCCGACAACGACTCCGTCACATCGCGAATCGTCGCCACGTTGTTGTTGATCTCCTCAGCCACCGCGCTTTGCTCTTCGGCGGCACTGGCGATCTGCAGGTTCATGTCGCTGATCACCGTCACCGCATCACCGATCTGGCGCAGTGCAGTCACCGCTTGGCCAACCTGCTCGACGCTGCCCTGGGCCTGACGATGGCTGTTGCCCATCGAACCGACCACATCCTGCGTGCCGCTCTGCAGTTGTTCGATCACCTGACGGGTTTCTTCCACCGACTCCTGGGTGCGGCGGGCGAGGTTGCGGACTTCGTCGGCGACCACGGCGAAACCACGTCCGGCCTCACCGGCACGCGCCGCTTCGATGGCTGCGTTGAGTGCCAGCAGGTTGGTCTGCTCGGCGATGGCGCGTATGGTTTCCAGCACGGCGCCGATCTTCTCGCTGTTGGCGGCCAGACCTTCGACCTGAACCATCGCCGCGCTCATGTCGGCGGCGAGGGTGTCGATGCTAGCGGTGGTGCGGTCGATCACGGTCAGGCCCTGACGCGTGGCGCGATCAGCATCCTTGGCCGCTTCCGCTGCTTGCGCGGCGCTGCGGGCGACGTCCTGCGCCGTGGCGCTCATTTCGTGGGAGGCGGTGGCAACCTGATCGACCTGACGGTATTGCTGTTCCATGCCGGCGCTGGTCTGGGTGGCGATCGCCGAAGACTGGTCGGCGGTGTTGCGCGCGTCCTGCACCGAGCGTTTCACCTCGGCGATGATCGGCTGCAACTTGTCGAGGAACTTGTTGAACCAACCGGCCAGTTGACCCAGTTCATCCTTCTTGTCATAGGCCAGACGTCGGGTCAGATCACCTTCGCCGCTGGCGATGTCTTCGAGCATGCGCGCGACGCCGAGGATCGGTTTGGTCACGCTGCGCGCCATCAGCCACACCAGCAGCAAGCCGATTAACGCGGCGAGTACACCGAGGCTCAATTCGATCAGGGTACCCGAGGTGTTGCTCGCATCCAGTTGCTGCTTGAGTGCTTCGGCGCGCTCCACCAGCACTTTTTCCGGCACATCCAGCAACACCGCCCACGACGGCCCGCCGGGAATCGGCTGGAACGGCGACAGCACTTTCAACTGGCCGTTGCTGTGCAGGCTGCTGACGCTGGCGCTCGACGACAGCATACGCAACAGCTCGGCGCCGCTGGTCTTGTCCACGGCATCCAGGCGCTGGCTGAGTTTGCCGGCGTCCGGGCTGTAACCGGCGAGCAGGCCGACCGGGCTGATGATGCTCACGGCGGTCTGACCGTCGTAGAGCTTTTTACTCGCGCCCTGACTGATCGCTTGCAGGCTGTTGAGGTTGATGTCCACCGACAGCGAGGCGATGACTTTGCCGTTGACCATCAGCGGGAAGACGATGCTGGTCATCAGCACGTTCTGGCCATCGATCACATAAAAGTACGGTTCAATCACGCACGGTTTGAGCGTGGTGCGCGGGCAGGTAAACCAGGCGTTGGCCGCCTGGCCGCTGGGGCCGGTGCTGGTGTCGGCCATGTCGCTTTCCGGCAGGGCCATCGAGGTGACTTTGCCCGGGGTCGGTTGCGACCAGTACAGGGCGAAGCGGCCCTTGTCGTTGCTGCCCAGTTCGGCCTGGCCGGCGAACAATTCGTCCTTGCCGTCCAGTGCGTTGGCTTCGAATACCAGCGACAGGCCGAGCAAGTCAGGGTTGGCTTGCAGGGCTGACTTGACCTGACGGGTCATGTCTTCGCGCAGGTCGAAGGCATCGAGGAAGCGTTTCTCGGCCTGTTCACGCAGGAACAGCACCTGACGCGAAAAACCGTGGCCGTACTGATAAGCGTCCATGAACTGCTGGCGAATGCCCGCCGCTTGCACCTCGCCCTGAGACTCGATGCGCGCCTGCGCCGATTCAGTGAGCATCTCCATGCTCGAAGCTTTCACCAGTTCGGAACTGTGCTCCATGCGATACAGCGAAAGACCCACCAACAGGGTCACGATACCGGCCAGGCAAAGCCCGGCAAGCAGGGTGATTTTCCATTGGATGGAAAGTTGTCTGAGCGACATGGAAACATCCTTATTCGATAAATATCTGAGACTTTGCACTGTAACGGCCGCGTTTCGGCTTTCTTTATGCTGGAAACACAATAGGGCCGATTGCCGCATGCGGAGGCTGGAAACCCTGTTTGGGGTAAACACAAAACCTGTGGTGAGGGAATTTATCCCCGACCGGCTGCGCAGCAGTCGCAAAACCCGCAAATGCGGTGTGCCTGTAAGAATGCAGGGGGGCGGCTTCGCCACCCATCGGGGATAAATCCCCTCACCACAAAGATTGTGCCTGGCCCTGGATAATGGGCAGTTGTTTTGACACCGCCGCCACTCTGCGGCACAGTGCGCGCCCTTCTAATAAGACCCTCTTTGCAAATCCGCCGGTGCTTCAAGGGCGGACTCATCCTGTCTGGCGGTGAATTGTCCACCGCAGTGTTTTTGAGGTAGTGAAATGAATGCAGTGATTGCTGCGGTCGGCGTCATGCTGATCCTCAGCCTGTCCCGCGTGCACGTGGTGATCGCCTTGATCGTCGGTGCATTGGTCGGCGGCCTTACCGGTGGTCTGGGCATCGACGCCACGCTCAAGGCGTTCAACAGCGGTCTGGGCGGCGGGGCGACGGTGGCGTTGTCCTACGCGTTGCTCGGCGCTTTCGCTGTGGCGATCGCCAAGTCCGGCCTGGCCCACGCGCTGGCCGACAAGGCACTGGCCATGGTCGACCGTCAGCACTCGACCGGTGGTGGCAGCGTCAAATGGCTGCTGATCGGCCTGTTGTGGGTGGTGGCGATTGCCTCGCAGAACATCTTGCCGATCCACATCGCGTTCATTCCGCTGCTGGTGCCGCCGCTTTTATATGTGCTGACCAAGTTGCAACTGGATCGCCGGTTGATCGCTTGCGTCATGACGTTCGGCCTGATCACGCCGTACATGTTCCTGCCGGTGGGTTTTGGCAACATTTTCCTCAATGAAATCCTGTTGGCCAACGTCGCCCGCAGTGGTGTCGACATCAGCGGCGTCAACGTCACTCACGCCATGGGCATTCCGGCGCTGGGCATGGTGTTCGGCCTGGCGATGGCGTTCATCAGCTACCGCAAAAAGCGTGTTTACGACCTGACGAAGATCGAGCAGGTCGAGCAGGTGGTCGTGCAGTACAACCCGATGAGTCTGATGATTGCCGGTGTGGCCATCGCGGCGGCGTTCATCGTTCAACTGCTGCTGGACTCGATGATTATCGGCGCGCTGGCCGGCTTCCTGATCTTCTCTGTATCGGGCATCGTCAAGTGGCGCGAGACCGATGATCTGTTCACCGAAGGCATGAAAATGATGGCAATGATCGGCTTTATCATGATCGCCGCCTCCGGGTTTGCCGAAGTGATGAAGGCCACCGGACAGGTGCAGACACTGGTCGAGTCGTCGGCGTCGTGGATCAATCACAACAAGGGTGTTGGCGCGTTGCTGATGCTGCTGGTGGGGCTGCTGGTGACCATGGGCATCGGTTCGTCGTTCTCCACCGTACCGATTCTGGCTGCCATTTTCGTGCCGTTGTGCGTGCAATTAGGCTTTAGTCCGCTGGCCATCGTCTGCATTGTCGGCACCGCCGGCGCGCTGGGCGACGCCGGTTCGCCCGCCTCGGATTCGACCCTTGGCCCGACCTCCGGTCTGAACATCGACGGCCAGCATCACCACATCTGGGATACCGTGGTGCCGACCTTCCTGCATTACAACTTGCCATTGCTGGCGTTCGGCTGGGTGGCCGCGATGGTTCTCTGAACCCACAGGGGATTGGGGGGAATTGCTGACTCAACTTTTGATCTGGCGTGCCGTTAAAGCCTTTAACCACGCCAATAAAATCAAAAGAGTGAGCTTCCCCCATGCGCTTGAGTCTCAAGGCCAAAGTCCTGTCCCTTGCCGTTCTCCCGGTATTGCTCTTTGCGCTGGTCATCAGCCTGACCACGCTGTTCATCCTCCAGGAACAGGCGCACAAAGAGGTCGAACAGACCCGCGAACGCCTGCTCGGCGACGCCAAGGCCACTCTGCAAAGTTACGTCGCCGTGGCCATGACCACGATCAAACCGCTGTATGACGCTGCCGCCCCCGGTGATGCCGAGTCGCGCGCGCAGGCGATCAAACTGCTGTCGGGCATTCGCTACGGCAAGGACGGCTACTTCTTCGGCTACGACTCCGAGACCGTGCGCCTGTTCAAGGCCAACGACCCGGAAGGCGTGGGTAAAAGCTTCAAGGACAACCGCGACCCGAACGGGGTTTACGTCAACCTCGGTCTGGTGAAAGTGGCGAAGGACGGCACCCACTATCTGCAATACAGCTCGCCGTTGCCGGGCAACGCCAAGGTGCTGGTGCCGAAACTCGGTTACACCGAATACCTGGCGAAGTGGGACATGGCGGTCGGCACCTCGGTCAACCTTGACGGCATCGAAGCGCAGGTGGCGCAGGTTGAAGCGCAGGTACAGGAACGCATGCAAGGCGTGATCCTCAGCATCGTCGGCGTGGCGGTGGTGGTGCTGTTGGTGATCGCGGCGGCGGGGATGTTGCTGGCCAACACGATTCTGCGTCCACTGACTCTGATGAAAGCCAACCTCGACGACATTGCGGCGGGCGAGGGCGATTTGACTCGTCGCTTGAACATCACCAGCCAGGACGAACTCGGTGAACTGGCCGGCTCGTTCAACCGTTTCGTCGACAAGATCCACGGCCTGGTGCGGCAGATCACCGAGATGACCACGCAACTGACCGGGCTGGTGACGCAGGTGTCGGATCAGGCCCAGCGTTCGGATCAAGCCATGGAGCGCCAGCGCCACGAGACTGATCAGGTGGCCACGGCGATCAACGAAATGTCTGCCGCCGCCCAGGAAGTCGCCAAGAGCGCGCAAAACGCTGCGGTCGCGGCCCAGCAGACCGACGAAGAAGGCCAGAGCGCCAAACGCGTGGTGGCCGGCAGCATCAAACAGATTCATGCGCTGGTGGATGACATCCGCAGCAGTGGTGTGTCGCTGGACAGCTTGCAGCAGGACGTGAGTTCGATTGTCGGCGTGCTGGGGGTGATTCGCTCGATTGCCGAGCAGACCAACCTGCTGGCCTTGAACGCCGCCATTGAAGCCGCGCGGGCCGGTGAGGCCGGGCGCGGATTTGCCGTGGTGGCCGATGAAGTGCGGGCGCTGGCCAGTCGCACGCAGATCAGTACTCAGGAAATTCAGGGGATGATTGATCGCTTGCAGGCGGGCACGCAGTCGGCGGTGGAAGCGATGCGCCGTTCCAGCGAGGCGGGTGATGGCACCTCGCAGCAGGCCAATCAGGCCGGTGCGTCGCTGGATGCGATGGCGGAATTGATCGCGACGATCAACTCGATGAACGCGCAGATTGCCAGTGCGGCGGAAGAGCAGACGGCGGTGGCCGAAGAGATCAACCGCAGCGTGCATCAGATTGCGGTGGCGGTGGACAGCGTGGCGGATGAGACCCAGTTGGGGGCGCAGACTTCGCGCAGTCTGGCGGATTTGGGGCAGCGACTGGGCAAACTGGTTGGGCAGTTCCGTATCTGAGTGTCAGGGAAAGCCCCTCACCCTAACCCTCTCCCGGAGGGAGAGGGGACTGATCGGGGGATATTGAGGATGTACGGCGACTTGAACCTGCTATACCGAATCCATAATCGACTCAATCTTTCAGGTCGATGCATGACGCAAGACACCTCGGTCAGTCCCCTCTCCCTCCGGGAGAGGGCCAGGGTGAGGGGCTCTTGATCTTCAACCTCTCAAGGCCTGTCCCAATAAGGCACTTCACCGAAACATTCGATGAAGAAATCAATCACCGTCCGTACCTTCACCGACAACCGACGACTCCCCGGCCACAGCACCGCAATCTGCTGCGGCTCCAGACTGTTCGATACCTGATATTCCCTCAGCACCGGCACCAGCGTGCCTTCGCGCACCGCTTCGCCAATCAGCCACGACGGAAACATCACCAGCCCCAGACCTTGCTCGGCGGCTTGGGTGAGGGTATCGGCGTGGTTGCCGGTGATCGGGCCTTTGACCGAGTAGGGCGTCCAGTCCCCCTGACCCTGACGGAAAAACCAGCGCTGCTGACCGGTCGCGCCTTTGTAGGCCAGGCATTGATGCTGCGCGAGTTCGTCGGGGTGTTGCGGTGTGCCGTGACGTTTGAGGTAAGCGGGACTGGCGGCGACCTGAAAGCGATGTGGCGCCAGAATCCGCGCCTGCATGCTCGAATCGTGTAACGGGCCGATGCGGAACAGCAGGTCCGCACCTTCCTGCAACGGGTCGACGTAGTGGTCAGTCTGCTGGATATCCAGTTGCAACTTCGGATAACGCGCGCACAACTGGCCCAGCCACGGCGTCAGATGGCGCTGGCCGAACACCACTGGGGCGTTGATTCGTACAAGCCCCGTGGGTTCGCTTTGCTGTTCCTGCAGCGCTTGCTCGGCTTCTTCCAGTTGCACCAGCACCAACCGCGCATGATGGCCGAGCATGCGCCCGGCCTCGGTCGGCGTGACCGCGCGGGTGTGGCGGTAGAGCAATTGCTGGTTGAGCGCCTGCTCCATCAACTGAATCTGCCGGGAAATCGACGAGGGCGCCACGCCTTCGCGGCGGGCGACTTCGGAGAAACTGCCGTGGTCGAGCACCGCCACAAACAGCCTGAGTGCCTTGAATCCGAGTTCGTTGAGCCCGTGCATGAATCATCCTGCTGTGCGAGTTACGCAAAAGTGTTGTCCGGATGCTCCCATTTATCGCAAAGCGCCGCCAGTCGATAATCCGCGCTATCGATTATTTGCTTGGGTTTTAGTTATGCAGACGTTGGATGAGGTGAGTGTTGCGCCGCCGGTGGCCAAACCGGGGTTGCGTTTGTTATTGCTGCCGCTGGTGATTCTGGCAGGCATGGGTTTGTCGGTGGAGGCGGGGTTGCTCGGTCCATTGGGCGTGCAAGTCGGGCATCTGTGGGCGACCTTGAGCATTTTCGGCGTGGGTTCGGCGATTCTGTTTTTGCTGCTGTTGTTCAGCGGCCCGCAACAAGGGCCGGCGCTGAACACATTGCCGCGCTGGCAGTTGATCGGCGGGTTTTTGGGGCCGATGTATGTGGTGGTGCTGACGTTGGCCACGCCGCATATCGGTATCGCCATGACGATGATCGCGATTCTGTCGGGGCAGGTGGGCAAGAGTGTGTTGATTGACCATTTCGGCTGGTTCGGGGCGACGCGCAAGAAGGTCAACGCTGAGCGGTGGCTGGCGTTGGGCTTGATTGTGGCGGCACTTGTCTTGATTGCTCGGGGTTGATGATGAATCTGATTATTTTGTTGGCTGTGGTGGTTGCGGCAGGCGCGGTGTTGAGTGTTCAGGCCGCGATCAATGGGCGTTTGGGTGAAACCGTTGGGGTTTTGCGCAGTAGTTTGCTGACGTTTGCCGTGGGGGCGTTGGTTACGGGGTTGTTGATTCTGTTTTTTGAACCGGCCCACGCGGTGAGTTTGCTCGATGTGCCGAAATGGCAGCTCAGTGGTGCGTTGTTCGGGGTGGTTTACATGATTGTGATGGTCGGCGCTGTCCCACGGATTGGTACGGCGGTGGCGACGGTGGCGGTGATTGTCGGGCAGTTGGGGATGGGGATGTTGATTGATAATTTTGGTTGGTTGGGGAATCCGGCGATCGATCTTTCTTCGAGTCGGATTTTGGCGATGGTTTGTTTGGGGTTGGCTTTGGTGTTTATGTATCGCAGTAGTGTTCGCTCTTCTGACTGAGTACATATCCGTTATTTTTGTGAGGGCGACTTAGGGTTCCGCCCTTACGGCGGGTCACTTTGGCAAACGCCCCAAAGTAACCAAAGGTCTGTGCCCTGACGTACGGCCCTCGCTGTGGCTCGGGTTCCTTCGCTGCGGGATTGATCCGGGGGCATCGCCTCCGGTTTGCTTCGCTGCACCTCCTCTCGATGTGTTTGG
>NZ_JBIUWI010000012.1:0-48329 GCF_044743385.1 Pseudomonas sp. NPDC087639
TTCGGTTATGCCCGCGTTGACGTGGTCGGCAAGAGCCGTCTGCTCGACGGCATCGAAGACCATATCGACGCCGACGGCCTGTTCGGCCTCGACGTGTGGATGAGCCACGGTGACAAGGTCACCAAGATGCCGCAAGACTTCCACATCCTCGCCAGCACCCCGAGCTGCCCGATCGCCGGCATGTTCAACGACGATCGCGCGTACTACGGCGTGCAGTTCCACCCGGAAGTGACCCACACCAAGCAGGGCGGTCGGATCCTGTCGCGCTTCGTTCTCGACATCTGTGGCTGTGAAGCCCTGTGGACCCCGTCGAAGATCGCTGAAGACGCCATCGCCAACATCCGCGCACAAGTCGGCACCGACAACGTGCTGCTGGGTCTGTCCGGCGGCGTTGACTCCTCGGTGGTTGCCGCGCTGCTGCACAAAGCCATCGGCGATCAACTGACCTGCGTCTTCGTCGACAACGGTCTGCTGCGTCTGCACGAAGGCGAGCAAGTGATGGCCATGTTCGCCGAGAACATGGGCGTCAAAGTGATCCGCGCCAACGCCGAAGAGCAGTTCCTGAACAATCTGGCCGGCGAAGCCGACCCAGAGAAGAAGCGCAAGATCATCGGTCGCACCTTCATCGACGTATTCGATGCCCAGTCGAACAAACTGGACAACATCAAGTACCTCGCTCAGGGCACCATCTACCCGGACGTGATCGAGTCGGCTGGCGCGAAAAGCGGCAAGGCTCACGTGATCAAGTCGCACCACAACGTGGGCGGCCTGCCGGAAGAGATGAACCTGAAACTGGTCGAGCCACTGCGCGAACTGTTCAAGGACGAAGTCCGTCGTTTGGGTCTGGAACTGGGCCTGCCGTACGACATGGTCGACCGTCACCCGTTCCCGGGTCCGGGCCTGGGCGTGCGCATCCTCGGTGAAGTGAAGAAGGAATACGCCGACCTGCTGCGTCGCGCCGACCACATCTTCATCGAAGAACTGCGTAAAGCCGACTGGTACCACAAAGTCAGCCAGGCTTTCGTGGTGTTCCAGCCAGTGAAATCGGTTGGCGTGGTTGGTGATGGCCGTCGTTACGCCTGGGTTGTGGCCCTGCGTGCCGTGGAAACCATCGACTTCATGACTGCGCGTTGGGCTCACCTGCCTTACGAACTGCTGGAAACTGTTTCCGGCCGCATCATCAATGAAATCGAAGGCATCTCCCGCGTCACTTACGACGTGTCGAGCAAGCCGCCGGCGACGATTGAGTGGGAATGATCCCGCTGCACGTCGATGCCTGCATTGAGTGACTGAAAACCCCTGGCCCAGGCCAGGGGTTTTTCGTTTCAAGCGCCTTTGAAATCCTTTCAGGCGGGTAGGCGACTCTGAAGTTTCATGCCGACTTCTATCAGGCGCTGCGATAAAGCCGCGATATCCGGAAACAATATCCCACTGATTCGCGGCATGGACTGAAGCCAGATGTAAGCCTGGCCGTCCAGTGTCCGATTCACCGGTATTCGAACAATGTTGCCTGTGCTGTTACGGCGCACGAGCATGTAATCGTTTTGCGACTTTTCAAACAGGTAAGCGCCATTGCGATGCAGCAGGCGACCCAGCGTTTCCTCAGTCCATATCACCGCAGGCGCGTCGATTTGCAGGCGAAGGTCAGCGTAGAGGTAGTCGAACGAGTCGCGGGTCGATGCACCATTGTCAAAAGGGCCGCGAGCTACTTTGAGTCCCGGGTCGATGCTGACGCCTGGGTTTTCCAAGGCAGCGGCTTCTTCAATGCGTAAGCCGATGCCGCCTTTCAGTTCGCTGATTCCTGGCAGGCCTCTGAAATTATTGGTGTTCTGTGCATCGATCAGGGCAATCCATTTGCCCGGTCGATTGAGGAGTGCGTCGCCCCACATGATCCGGGACATCAGATGAGCGCGCATCATTTGCTCTTCAATCGACGTGAGCGGCACTCTGATTTTGCTACTCGCCGCGCACCCAAGGCCTTGGACGCGCACGCCATTGGCCTGGGCGGTCTTCACCAGTTCCAGGATGTTGTACACCTCGTTCGGATCGGTTCCGAGGCTGGTCAGGTAAATCCGCAGATCCTCGGACATCTGTCCTGTGGTGTAGAAACTGTTCAGATCAACCTGGGCAAAATCATTCAGCAACTCACCCACGTAGAGCGTCGTGGCGTGTCGTGCAAGCGCGGGCATGTTTTCGATCATGAAACGCATGCTGGTGATGCGATCAAGGGTTTCTCCCACTGCCAGGCCAACTGTTTTTTCAAAGAGGCGATCAATGAGTTCATCGGTCGACATCGAGTGACTGACTTCGGGCAGTGCCGGACGAGCAGGCAGGTTGGTCCAATCCAGCTCTGAGTAATACTCTTTGGCCTGGTTCAGGAGTTGTGTGCGTTTTTGGCTGAAATGCAGCGCAACCTGATCATTGAAAGATGGATGTCTGGCCGTGCTCGCCACATCAGCGGAATCATCAGGGAGGTTCATCGCCCACTTTCTCAGCCTGACCTTGTCCAGGCTTCCAGTATCGGCGAGGGTGGTAACCAGGCGCAGTGGGCGGGCAGTCGGTGGCACCGGTTCGACCAGTGGCAGATCCGGCGATGACGTTGATGTAGAGGTAAACGAGGTCCCTTGAGTCTTCGGCGTGCATCCCTTGCCAATGCACTGACCGCCCCCTCTGAGACGCAGCGCAGGCATGCGCTCCCACTTGCCGGCAGCATTGAAGCGAACCGGCAACGAATAAGCGAACTGGTTGGGGTGTTGAGGATCGATGATGGCCCAGTTGCCACTGCTCTCGGAGGCGTCGAAGTAGCGCACGTAGTACGCGCTGCCATCGATATCGATCGCATAGGGGTGGGCGTTATCGAGGCGGTAGATGCCTTGAAACTTTCCTGGCTCGGTTTCTGCGTAATAGCGATCAAGCAACTCGTTGCACTGATACCGGACAGGCACCTTCGGCGCAGACGGGCGTTGCGGCAGGGGCGCGGTGGGTGTGACCTCGACGGGAATTTCGTTTGCCATCTCGTCTGCCTCTTCGTCAGCGATCAGCAACGACGCCTGATCCCGCGGTGGCAGGAAGGGCTCGTTCGCCGAGGTGAACTCAATCAGCCCGGCCATTTCTTCAGCTTCGGCAAATTCGACTTGCGGGCCCACCTCCAGATACGCGCCGGTGCCGATCAAAAACGGGACGTTGAACACCACTTCGATGCCATTGAGCACCGCGCCAAGGGTGCCGGTCTTGCGCTCGGCAGCTGTCCTGCCGTTGACTGCAAGATCGATGTTCAGCCCCATATTGGCGATGCCGGCGCCAATCACCGGCAATGCCAGCGGCCAGCCGACGGTTGCCATTGGGCCGAATACTTTCAGACCCGCGCTCAAGTACCCTATCCAGAGTTTTTTGCGCAGATCACTGTTGGAGGTCAATGCCAGATTTGCCTCGGCCAACATGGCGCTACGAGTCGAATCGCTTAACCAGGTGAATGCGTCACCGCTGATCGCGACGTTGCTGTGGTTGATCATCCGGTGATCGCTGTGTCCCCAGCTGCTCACCAGGCGGGTCATCAGATCATTCAGTTTTTCGCTCATCTGATTGCGGTCAGTCAGCGAAAAGCGGTTCATGAAAACCTTGCGCTTATCCTCGGTGTTCATCTGTTCAAGCATCCACCAGTGCAGATCCGCTTCATCTTCCATCAACCGAAAGGGTTGAGCTTCGCCGGGCAGGTAGAGGGTTTGCCGGCCATTGTCCTCAACCAGACGCAGCACTTGGGTGGCGACATGACCATCGAGATCCAACACGCGCACATCACCACTCACCGGGTACGTGGCTTGTAGCATTTGAAGGGTGACGGGCCAGGTAATGGGCCCTGTCACGGAGTTGATTACGCGCTGAAAATCAGTGCCGTCAAGTTGACCTTTTTGCAGCGCCTGTACCGCCAGGCTGAGGAAGTTGCACTTGGCCAGCGTCCGGAAATCGTTCCACGAGGACTGCCAGAAAGTGGTCAGCTGATGGGTGTAAAGCGTGCTGAAATCGATGTTCCAGAATGCATTCAGAACATCGCTACCCAGCAGCCGCACTTCATTATTCTGATTGAAGTTTTCAGCTTGCGGCCCGTCCGAGTAAAAGCCGCAGTACAGGCCCAGCAGATCGGCATTGTCCTGATCGGTGGCGCGAAAGCGGTGGATCACCAGTTGTGTGAGGGTCAACGATTCATAAGGCTTTTCCAGCAGGTGTTCCCAACCGGTAAACGTCAGATTGCTGCTCTGCGCTGCCCTGAATCGATGGAAATAGACCCGGTCCGGATCGATGTCCGACAGTCCTTTGTCGATCAGCAGTTGAAGGGCGATCTCACGGGCCGCCTCCAACAGACTGGGACATGTGTGTACGAGTGTTGTTGCGATTGCCTTGAGGCTGGCCTTGTCTGCTGCGTTCGGCAACAGGCGGCGTTCGGGGGCGTTCATGCACTTCTCCATCCTTGGGGAAAAACGAAGATCGAGCATGATCGATCTGCTCAGGGGGGATGCATTACATATGTATTGCTTATCGCAAAACCGAGGAGGGGAATGATCCCGCTGCACTTCGATGTGCGTATTGCGTGACTGAAAACCCCTGGCACACGACAGGGGCTTTTCGTTCTGGCTCGGCCGTTAATCCGGGAGGCGGCTTTGTAAGGTCAGGCCCATTTCGATCAATCGATTAGACATGGCCTCGATGCTGGCGAACCGGACATCGTTCACTTGTGGCCATGACGGGCGGTGCAAAGAAACGCCTCCGTCCGCCAGTAGAACCACGCGCGTTCGCACGAGTATGCCCTGCTTGCTGCGGTGCACCACGGTGTAGGTGTCTGCGATTTTGTTGATGATGAACATGCCACGTCTGTGCAATAAGTTTTCTAACGCATCCTCCGTCCAGTTCATTGGTTCGGCTGGCATTCGCACGCGCAAATCAGCACGAAGAACATCATGATTGCCCTGTGCGGCAGCACCGTTTGGAAATGAACCTCGACGCACTTCGATACCCGGATCAACGTCGATATCCATGATCGTTCCCACTCCAACTTCCTCGATCCGCACACCGATGCCGCCCTTTATTTCGCTGATACCGGCAAGGCCTCTGAGCGTGTTGGTGTTTTGTGCACCGATCAGCACGATCCACTTTTTCGGGCTGTTGAGGTAGGTGTCGCCCGTCATGATGTCGCTCGCCAGGTAGGTGCCGATCATTTGCTCGTCATAGAGCGAGAGGGGCGTCTTCATTTTGTAGCTCGCGGCGCAATCGATGCCCTGGATTCGAACACCATTTTCCCTGGCCACCTTGACCAGCTCCAATGCATTGAAGCGCCCCGCCGGATCGGTGCCCAGGCTGGTCAGGTAGGTTTGCAGATCTGCCGACAGGGTCCCAGTCGTGAAGTAGCGGTTCAGCTCCACTTGAGCGAAGTCACTCAGTACCCCGCGCATGTAGAGGGTTTTTGCGTGTCTGGCCAGTGCCGGCATGTTCTCGATCATGAAGCGCATGCTGGCAATGCGATCCAGGGTCTCACCCACCACCAGTCCGGGGGCTGATTCAAAGAGGCGATCCAAGAGCTCGGAAATTTCCATCTGCGCCCTGATTTCTGGCAGTGGCGGACGGGAAGGAGGGGTGATCCACGGAAGGTTGCTGAAGAATTTTCTTGCGGCGGCATGCAGCAATTTGCGCTTGCTGACTGCATACAGCTCAAAGGGGTCGGACATGCCGAAAGCGCCGTCGGCATTTGGCTCCAGTTGGGCGTGGGTTTCGTTCAGGTTCAAGGCCCAGCCTTTGATCGAACGGCGCACCGTCGGCTCGATATCGTAGGCAGAGGTCACGATGCGCACTGGGCGTAATACCGTATAAGGTGATTCGACCTCCGATTGAATCGCCGCTTCGGGCGCTGGCGGTTCATAGGTATCGAGGGCGATATCGGGGGCGCACGGTTTTCCCACGCATTGACCGCCGCCTGATAGACGCAGCGCTTGCATCCGCTCCCAGGCACCTTCGGCATTCAGCCGCACCGGCAATGAATGAATAAACTGATTGGGACGCTCTGGATCGACGATAGCCCAAAAACCGCCGTCGCCTGGTTCGCCGAAATAACGCACGTAGTACGGATTGTCATTCATCAGGATGGCGAAAGGCGGGTCGGTATCAAGTCGAAAGATACCCTGAAACTGTCCGGGATCACTTTGCACGTCCAGCCCGTCGAGCAATTCGTTGCACATGTATTTGTCTGGAATGGGTGGTGGTGCGGCGCTGTCAGCCGGGGGCAACCGTGGGGGCTCAATAGCCGGGGTGATCACTTCGGGCTCACCGGCAACCCTTGCCGGCGCCTCATCAGCGAGCGAATCCCCTGGCTCCAATGCCGCGGCAGACTCGTTGAGCTCCGCCATCTCTGTCGCTTCGGCCGCGTCCACCGCACCACCAGCCTCCAGCATCGAGCCGGTACCTTTGAGAAAGGGCACGTTGAACAGCGCATCAATGCCGCTCAGCACGGCGCCAACCACGCCGGCCTTACGCTCCCCAGCGGTTTTGGCGTTGACTGCCTGGTCGATGTTCAGCCCCATGTTGGCGATGCTGGCGCCTATCACTGGCAGCGCGACTGGCCAGCCGACGGCGGCCATCGGGCCAAGCACTTTGAGGCCTGCGCTCAAGTAACCGATCCACAGTTTTTTGCGCAGATCAGCATTGGACGTCAGGCTGAGGCTGGCTTCGGCAAACATTGAGCGGCGGGTTGAGTCACACAACCAACTGAACGCGTCGCCAGTGATCTCGAGTTTGCTCTGATTGATCAGATGATGGTCGGAGCGGCCCCAGGTGCTCACCAGCCGATTCATCAAATCGGTGATGTTCTCCCTCACCTGCTGGCTTTCGGCAAGTGAATAGTGATTGAGCAAGGACTCGCGGCGGATCTCCTCGTTCATCTGCTCAAGCACCCACCAGTGCATATCCGCCAGCGTTTCGTTCACGACAAATGATTGCGCTTCACCCGGCAGATAGACGATTTGCCGACCCGTGGGGGAGATGAAGCACAGGAGGTTGGTGGAGGCATGCCCAGCGATATCGAGCGCGCGCACATCACCGGTTACAGAGTGACTCGATTGCAGCATGGACAGGGTCACCGGCCAGGTGACAGGCCCGATGACTGCGCCGACGATCCATAGGTAATCGCTGGCGGTCAGTTGCTTGAGTTCCAGTGCCTGCACCGCCCGGCTGAGGAAACTGCACTTGGCCAACGTACGAAAATTATCGGCGTGTGTGTTCCAGAAAGTCGTCAGCTTGTCGTTGTATCGCGTGCTGAAGTCGATGCCCCAGAAGGCGTTGAGCACCTCGTTGCCGTGCAGGTGACATTCATTGGTCTGGTCGAAATTTTCGGTCTCGGGGCCGTCCGTGTAGAAACCGGCGTAGAGGTCCAGCAGGTCGGCGTTGTCTTGGTCGGTGGCACGAAAGCGATGAATCACCAGTTGCGTGAGAGTCATCGATTCGTAGGGCTTTTCGCGGATGTGCTCCCAACCGGTAAACGCCTTGGTACTGCTTTGTGCCGATCTGAACCGATGGAAATAAACCCGGTCCGGATCGAACCTCGTCAGGCCCTTACGTTCCAGCAACTGGCGAGCGACTTGATGTGCCTCGTCGTGAAGGCTGGGGCACATTTGTACGACAGCCGCAGCGATGGTTTTGAGGGACGCTTTGTCTGCCGCATTCGGCAGAGGACGCTGTTCAGGCGAATTCATGCTTTCTCCATCCTTGAGAAATGAAGGCCGAGCATGGCCGATTCGCTCAAGTGGAGTGCACTACATGGATACCGCACATTACCTAGGTAAACGTGCTGCGGTCAGCGGCGAGCCACGTCGGAGAAGTAGAACTTGTCCAGGGTGTGCCGGGATTCGGTGTACTCGAACTGCCTTCCGTCCTGCAGGAATGTCTGGTTGCTGACCACGATCACATGGCTTTGGCCATCGAGATCCAAGTGCAATTGGTCATCCTTGCTGCGCGGCACCGCTTCGATGGTGCGTTGGGCGTAAGCGATCTGCAGCTGCAGGGTCTGTTCGATATAGGCGTAGATCGATTGCTCGGCGATATCGAGTGACAGGCCGGGAATGACTTCGCTGACAAAGTGGTTGATGTCGAGAATGACCCGTTTGCCGTCGATCCGCCGCACGCGTTTGACCCGGGTTATCAGGCAGCCGGGCTCGGCCTTGATGTGCTCAAGCAGGCTGCCTTCAAGTGCAAACTGGGTCAGTTCGACGACTTCAGTGCTGACGTCGTTGCCCAGCCGCGGATAGGTTTCCTGGAAACTGACGATGCCACCGAGTTGAAACTCGATCGGATTGGTCGACAGGACGAACGTGCCTTTGCCATGGACTTTCTGGGCGAAACCGCGCTCCTGAAGCAGTTCGATGGCCTTGCGTACGGTGCCGCGACTGGCCTGATAGCTGTCCATCAATTCGGTTTCCGACGGCAGGCGGGCGCCGCGCTCCAGGCGTTCGGTCGTAATGCTGGCCAGCAGATCGCTATAGATCTGGTTGTATTTACTCATGGAAGGGGCTCGATGCCGGCTGTGCTCAAAGCTTCGAACCTTAAGGGCAGGGTAGGGCTTTGTCCATGTAGGGATTGGAAATCGACTAAGGGCACGGTAGGAAATTTCTCCGCTGGTCCGGCAAAAACATACAAAAACAAACTCGTCTGTACGAGTTGTTGCATTAACTCGTACAGACGAGTACTTTTCGCTTCGGCGTGCTGCCAATAACAACAATCCACAGCGGAAGAACTAGCATGAGCCACGACTATCCGAACATCGCCAGGGAACTGCTGCAAAGCCTTGGCGGCAGCGACAACCTCGAGCAGGCCGCGCATTGCGTCACGCGGTTGCGACTGGCCCTGAAGAATCCCGGTCTGGTCGACAGCGCCACGCTCAACCAGATCGATCTGGTCAAAGGCTCGTTCTTCACGGGTGGCCTGTATCAAGTGGTGATCGGTCCGGGCGAAGTAGAAAAGGTCTACGCCGAATTGCGCCGCCAGACCGGTCTCGCCGCATCGACCATCGCCGACGTCAAACAGAAAAGCGCCGAGAAGATCAACGCCATGCAGCGTCTGGTGCGGGTGTTTTCCGATGTGTTCATGCCGATCCTTCCCGCGCTGATCATTGCCGGCCTGCTGATGGGTATCAACAACCTGATCGGCGCGAAGGGCATGTTCATCGACGGGCAGACCCTGCTGGATGCCTACCCGAAACTCGACGGGCTCTGGAGCCTGATCAACCTGATGGCCAACACCTCTTTCGTATTTCTGCCGGCGCTGGTGGGCTGGTCGGCAGCCAAGCGTTTTGGTGGCAGTGAAATCCTTGGCATCGTGCTCGGCCTGATGCTGGTTCACCCGGATCTTCTCAATGCCTGGAACTACGGCAAGGCCGTGGCCGGGCTGGACGGCCAGCAGATGCCGTACTTCGACATCCTCGGGCTGTTCCAGATCGAGAAGGTCGGTTACCAAGGGCAGATTCTGCCGATTCTGCTGGCGGCGTATGTCATGAGCGTCATTGAAAAATGGCTGCGGGCACGGGTGCCGAACGCGGTGCAACTGCTGGTGGTGCCGATCACCACCATCGTGGTTACTGGTGTGCTGGCGCTGGCGGTGATCGGCCCGGTAACCCGCCACATCGGCATCTACATCACCGAAGGTGTGGTCATGTTGTTTGATCTGGCGCCGATGGTCGGCGGGGCGATTTTCGGCCTGCTGTATGCGCCACTGGTCATCACCGGCATGCACCACATGTTCCTGGCGGTCGATCTGCAGTTGATCTCGACCCAGGGCGGCACCTTTATCTGGCCGATGATCGTCATGTCCAACCTCGCGCAGGGCAGTGCTGCGTTAGCGGTGTTCTATATGACGCGCAATGCGCGGGATAAAAGCATGGCTTCGACCTCGGCCATTTCCGCGTATTTCGGCATCACTGAGCCGGCCATGTTCGGCGTCAATCTGCGCTACAAGTTTCCGTTCTATGCCGCGCTGACCGGTTCGGCGCTGGGCTGCATCTTCCTGTCACTGAACAAGGTTCAGGCCTCGGCCATCGGTGTCGGTGGCCTGCCCGGTTTCATCTCGATCATCCCGCAGTTCATCCCGATGTTTGTGTTCGGGATGGTCATCGCCATGGTGGTGCCATTCGTTCTGACCTGTGCACTGAGCATGAAGATTGTCCGGCCTGGATATCGGGTTGCCTGACGCGTCCACTTATTGAAGGAGTCCTGCCATGCAAGACTGGCAACGTTCGGTGATCTACCAGATCTACCCGAAGAGTTTTCACAGCCACGCCGGCAACCCGACAGGGGATTTGCTCGGTGTTGTGGCCAAGCTCGATTATCTGCAATGGCTGGGTGTCGAGTACTTGTGGATCACGCCGTTCCTGCGCTCGCCGCAACGTGACAACGGTTACGACATCAGCGATTACTACGCGATCGACCCGAGTTACGGCAGCATGGCCGACTGTGAGTTGCTGATCGCCGAAGCCGGCAAGCGCGGGATCAAGTTGATGCTCGATATCGTGGTCAACCACACCTCGATCGAGCACGTCTGGTTCCAGCAGGCGCGCAGCAGCCTCGACAATCCCTACCGCGACTTCTATATCTGGCGCGATCAGCCGAACAACTGGGAATCCAAGTTCGGCGGCTCTGCCTGGGAGTACGAGGCCCAGACCGGCCAATACTTCCTGCACCTGTTCGATCACACCCAGGCCGACCTGAATTGGGACAATCCCAAGGTGCGCGCCGAAGTGTTCAAAATGATGCGTTTCTGGCGGGACAAGGGGGTGGGTGGTTTCCGTCTGGATGTCATCAATCTGATCTCCAAGCCTGCGGATTTTCCCGAAGACGACAGCGACGGTCGACGCTTTTACACCGACGGGCCGAACGTCCATGAATACTTGCAGCAGATGCACCGCGAAGTCTTCGAAGGGCACGACCTGATCAACGTCGGCGAGATGTCATCGACCCGCCTCGAACACTGCATTCGTTATTCGAATCCGCAATCGAAAGAGTTGTCGATGACGTTCAATTTCCATCATTTGAAAGTTGATTATCCGAACCTGCAAAAGTGGGTTCGTGCCGATTTCGATTTTCTGCAACTCAAGCAGATTCTGTCCGACTGGCAGACCGGTATGCAGGCTGGTGGTGGCTGGAATGCGCTGTTCTGGTGTAACCACGATCAGCCGCGGGTGGTCTCACGCTTCGGTGACGACGGCGAGTATCGGGAGATCTCGGCAAAGATGCTCGGCACCGCGCTGCACTTCCTGCAGGGCACGCCGTTCGTGTATCAGGGCGAAGAGCTGGGGATGACCAACCCAGGGTTTGAGCATATCGATCAGTACCGTGATGTCGAAACGCTTAACATCTTCCGGCTCAAGCGCGACGCCGGTAGCAGCGACGCCGACAACATGGCGGCGATCATGCAGAAGTCCCGGGACAACGGGCGTACGCCGATGCACTGGAACGCTGAACCAAATGGCGGTTTCAGTCGTGGCGAGCCGTGGATCGGAGTGCCGGCCAATGTTGCGCAGATCAACGTTGCCAACCAGCTCGACGACCCGCAATCGGTGCTGCATCACTACCGCCGTTTGATCGCGTTACGGCGCACGGAAACGTTGATTTCCGACGGTGTCTATCGACAGTTGTTGCCCGAGCACAAGCAAGTCTGGGCTTACCTTCGCGAAGGAAGGGGCGAGCGCCTGCTGGTGGTGAACAACTTCTATGGCACGCCGTGTGAGATCGAATTGCCGCCCGTGATCGACGAGACGCAGAGCCAGCGGTTGCTGATCAGCAACTACCCGGACTGCCCGCGGCGCAAGCGACAGTTGACGTTGCGACCTTACGAATCGTTCGTCCTGCACCTGATCGATCACTGATACCTAACTAAAAAGCCGACGTTTAAAAAACACGCAGAGCCCTGCGCGGGGGAGTTTTGCGCGCCGAATTCATGCAAACACACAATAAAAATAATGGGGTGGCTTATGAAAACAACAATAAATCGCAGCCTTGCAGTTGCAGGTATTTGCCTTGCGTTACCACAGACTTCACAAGCGCTGGAGTTCGGTGGTTACTTGCGCAGCGGTGTCGGCAACTCGACCAAGGGCGGTGGCCAATCGTGTTTCCAGTTACCGGGGGCGCAGACCAAATACCGTTTGGGCAACGAATGCGAACAGTACGGCGAGCTTGAGCTGCGCCAGGATTTGTACACCCTCGACGACGGCTCGGTGCTCAGCGTCGATGGCATGGCCTCGCTGTACAACCGCTACAACCGCAGCCCCACGTTCAACGAGGATAACGGCTCGATTCGCCTGCCACAGGCCTATGCACAATGGTCGAACATGCCCGCGCTCAATGGCGGTTCGCTGTGGGCCGGGCGCCGCTACTACAAGCGTAATGACATCCACATTTCCGATTTCTACTACTGGAACCAGAGCGCCACGGGCGGCGGTGTCGAGGACGTGCTGATCGGCGACCTGAAATACAGCTACGCCTTTTCGCGCAAGGACAACCTGTACCAGAAGGATTACATCAACCGTCACGACTTCAACGTGGCCGGTTTCAATACCAACCCGGGCGGTGAGCTTGAGTTCGGCTTGAGCTACATCGACAAACCCGACAGCCGCGATGCCCACCGTGGCTGGGCGATCACCACCCAGCATGTGCAGAAGGATTTTCTCGGCGGCAAGAACAAACTGGCCCTGCAATACGGTGAGGGGCCGGGTACCGGACTCGGCTATACCGGCAACGTCAAACTGGACGACAGCAACAAAAGTTATCGGGTCGTGGAGTTTTTTGACTGGCAGGTGACGCCGCGCTTTGGCGGACAATTCGAGGCGGTGTATCAGAAGGACATTCGCCCGGACGGTGCTGATCAGAACTGGATGTCACTGGGCGTTCGCCCGGCCTATGCGCTCACCGAACAATTCAAACTGGTGACCGAGCTGGGTCATGATCAAGTCGAAGCCCCTGGCGGTACGCGCAAACTGAGCAAGTTTACGATTGCCCCGACGTGGTCTCCCAAAGGCCCTGAATTCTGGGCGCGCCCCGAGGTGCGTCTGTATTACACCTATGCCACCTGGAACGAGGCGGCCAAACGGGCGGCCAACGAACTGGCCAAAGGCTCGGCGCTATCGGACACCGGCGCCTTTGGCACCGCACGCCACGGGGCGAACGTCGGATTGCAGGTCGAATACTGGTGGAAATAAGCGATGCTGGTGGGGCGTTGCGCTCCATGGGCACTTCAAAGAATAAAACCGCAGGTGACGTCATGGCCACATCTCAACCCTTGCAACTGCTGGCGCCTTTGGCTGGCGTGCTGATACCGCTGGATCAAGTACCCGATCAGGTGTTTTCCAGCCGCGTGATCGGCGACGGTCTGTGCATCGACCCGACTTCGTCAACGCTGTGCGCGCCGCTGGCCGGGGTGATCAGCAACGTACAGGCCAGCGGGCATGCCGTGAGCATCACCGATGACCACGGCGTTCAGGTGTTGCTGCACATCGGTCTTGATACGGTGAACCTCGCCGGTCAGGGATTCACCCGATTGGTTGAAGAAGGTCAGCGGGTGGAATTCGGTCAGGCACTGATCGAGTTCGATGCCGACTACATCGCTTTGCATGCCCGCAGTTTGATGACGCTGATGCTGGTGGTCAGCGGCGAGCCTTTCACCTGGCTGACCGTGCCAACCGGTCTGGTCGAAACCGGCCAGCCATTGCTGAGCCTCGCCAGTGCAGAAACCACCGCCGAGGAGCCTGCGACGCCACAAGGCGAAGCGTTTTTCTCCCAGTTCTTGAAATTGCCCAATCCCAATGGCCTGCATGCGCGTCCGGCAGCGGTTTTCGCCCAGGCGGCGAAGGGTTTTGCAGCAAAAATCCTTCTGCACAAACAACAGGCCGAAGCCAACGCCAAATCTCTGGTGGCGATCATGGCGCTGCAGACCGCTTTGGGTGACAGCGTGCGGGTCAGTGCAGTGGGCGAAGATGCTGAGGCTGCTATCAGTGCGCTCTCCCGGTTGCTGGCCGAGGGTTGTGGTGAGGCGGTGACCGCGCTGCCGGTGGAGGTTCAAGTCGAGACCATCGAGCCTGAGAGTCCGGGTGTTCTGCTGGGGGTCTGCGCTTCACCGGGTTCGGCGTTGGGGCGAGTGATGCAGGTCACCGAGTCGAAGCTCGACGTGAGCGAATTTGGTGCCGGCCCGGCTATCGAACAGGAGGCTTTGGCCAATGCTCTGATCGAGGCGGATATGGCCTTGCAGCATTTGCGCGATACCGCCACCGGCGAGGCCGAGGCCGAGATCTTCAAGGCGCATCAGGAGCTGCTCGAAGATCCAAGCCTGCTCGATCAGGCCCAGGCGTTGATCGCCGAAGGCAAAAGCGCCGCGTTCGCATGGCGCGCCGCCACCGAGACAACAGCGACACTTTTCCAGCAACTGGGCAGTGCGTTGCTGGCCGAAAGGGCGGCGGATCTGGCTGACGTCGGCCAGCGCGTACTGAAACTGATCCTCGGGATTCGCGAGCATGCGCTGGAGCTGCCGGCCGGGACCATTCTGATTGCCGATCAACTGACACCATCACAGACGGCCGGGCTCGATACGAGCAAAGTGCTGGGATTCGCCACGGTCGGCGGTGGTGCGACCAGTCACGTGGCGATTCTGGCGCGGGCCTGTGGTTTACCGGCAATCTGCGGGATGCCTGTGCACATGCTGGCGCTGGCCAACGGCTCACAGGTGTTGCTCGATGCCGACAAGGGCGAGTTACAGGTGCATCCGGACGCCGTGGCGATCAATCAATGGCAGGCCAGGCACGAGCAACAACACCAGCGCCGTCAGCACGAACACGCGCAGGCAACACTGGCGGCCTGTACCCGCGACGGACATCACATCGAAGTGACCGCCAACGTCGCTTCGCTGAGCGAGACTGAACAAGCGATGGGCCTGGGTGGTGCGGGCGTGGGGCTTTTACGCTCGGAGTTTCTTTATCTGGATCGCAACCACGCACCGACTGGCGACGAACAAGCGTCGACCTACAGCGCCATCGCCCGGGCCGTGGGGCCGTCACACAATCTGGTGGTGCGCACACTGGATGTCGGCGGTGACAAACCTCTGACCTACGTGCCAATGGACAGCGAAACCAATCCATTTCTCGGGTTGCGCGGGATCCGCCTGTGTCTGGAGCGCCCGCAGCTGTTGCGCGAACAGTTCCGGGCAATCCTTGGCAGTGTCGGTCTGACCCGCCTGCACATCATGTTGCCGATGGTCACGCAGCTCTCGGAGCTGCATCAGGCTCGGCAGATGCTGGAGCAGGAAGCGCTGGCGCTCGGCCTGGTCGAGCTGCCCAAACTGGGGATCATGATCGAAGTGCCGGCGGCGGCATTGATGGCCGATCTGTTTGCGCCGCACGTGGATTTCTTTTCGATCGGCACCAACGATCTCACCCAATACACCTTGGCCATGGATCGCGATCATCCGCGTCTGGCCAGTCAGGCCGACAGCTTTCATCCCTCGGTATTGCGCCTGATCGCCATGACCGTGAAAGCCGCGCATGCCTACGGCAAATGGGTCGGTGTGTGTGGGGCAATGGCCTCCGAACGTCTGGCCGTGCCGTTGTTGCTCGGGTTAGGCGTAGATGAGCTGTCGGTCAGCGTGCCGCAAATACCGGCGATCAAAGCCGCAGTGCGCGAGGTGCATCTGCTCGACTGCAAAGCCATCGCCGAGCAGGTGCAGGGGCTGGAAAGCGCTGAAGAAGTGCGCGAGGCGCTGCGCCTGTATCACGAGGCGACGGTCGATACTCTACGGGTTCTGGAGAACTGAACATGTTCGATAAATTGCAGAAAGCCTTCTGGAAAGCGCTGACCCCGGATCTGGTAGTGGACGAGCCGAACGTGCAGGCCGTACCTGTCGAGGGGCTGAGTGCGCAGATCGTGGTGGCGCTGGGGGGAGTGGATAACCTCGAATCGCAACAACCGGCGGCGTTGACCCGAGTGCGAGTGACGTTGCGCGATGTCTCGCGCATGGATCGCCAGGCGTTGAGCGATGCCGGTGTCGCCGGCGTCATGCCGTTGGAGGGCGGTGTGGTGCACCTGATTACCGGCCTGCGACCTCAAGCCGATTGACGATGTGCGGCCTCAGGTCGCCCTTACTGTTTCGCAATTGCAGGTGTATCGTATTCGCCTTTTACGGGCCTTCAGGGTCCGTCGCTGATACGTGAGGTAGTTGAGTTCATGTCCTTTACCCGTCGCCAAATCCTCGGTGGCCTGGCCGGTCTTGTTGTCGTTGGCGTGGGAGCGGGGGGCGCGTCGCGTTACTGGCTGGGCAAAATGGCTGACGCTGAGGCTGGTCACGACTATGAGCTGATCGCCGCGCCACTGGACGTCGAACTGGTGCCGGGGCACAAGACCGAAGCCTGGGCGTTCGGCCCGTCGGCGCCGGGCACCGAGTTGCGCGTGCGTCAGGGTGAATGGCTGCGGGTGCGCTTCATCAATCACCTGCCGGTGGCGACCACCATTCACTGGCATGGCATTCGCCTGCCGCTGGAAATGGACGGCGTGCCTTACGTGTCGCAGTTGCCGGTGCTGCCGGGCGAATACTTCGACTACAAATTCCGTGTGCCGGACGCCGGCAGCTACTGGTATCACCCGCATGTCAGCAGCAGCGAAGAACTCGGTCGCGGGTTGGTCGGGCCGCTGATCATCGAAGAGCGCGAACCGACCGGTTTCAAGTACGAAAAGACCCTGAGCCTGAAAAACTGGCACATCGACGACGAAGGCAAATTCGTCGAATTCAGCATCCCGCGTGAGGCCGCGCGTGGCGGTACGGCGGGGCGGTTGTCGACCATCAACGGCGTGCCGTTGCCAGTGATCGAATTACCGGCAGGGCAGATCACGCGAGTGCGACTGCTCAACCTCGATAACACCCTGACGTATCGCATCAACATCCCGGGTGTCGAAGCGAAGATCTATGCGCTGGACGGCAACCCGGTCGAACCACGGCCGCTGGGCAAGGAATACTGGCTTGGCCCGGGCATGCGTATTTGCCTGGCGATCAAGGCGCCAGCGGCTGGCGAAGAACTGTCGCTGCGCAACGGCCCGGTTCGACTGGGCACCTTGCGTTCGGTGGCCAACACCGACGCCCCGACTGAATGGCCGAAAGCCTTGCCAGCCAATCCGGTGGCCGAGCCGGATCTGGCGAATGCCGAGAAACTCAACTTCAATTTCGAATGGGTCGGGTCGGTGTCGGTCAATGTCGACAACGGCAAGCCGCCAAGTCTGTGGCAGATCAACGGCAAGGCCTGGGACATCACCGACAAGACCTGTGCCGATCGGCCGATTGCCAGTCTGAAACTGGGCCAGAGCTATATTTTCGAATTGAAGAACATGACGCAGTATCAGCACCCGATTCATTTGCACGGCATGAGCTTCAAGGTGATTGCGTCGAACCGGCACAAGATCATTCCGTACTTCACCGACACCTATCTGCTGGGCAAGAACGAGCGTGCGCAAGTGGCGCTGGTGGCTGATAACCCGGGGGTATGGATGTTCCATTGCCATGTGATCGACCACATGGAAACCGGCCTGATGGCCGCCATCGAGGTGAAGTGATGCGCCAGATTCGCCCCGCAGCGATCATCGACCGCAGCCGTGATCGCGATTTCATGCACGAAGCCCTGGCCCTCGCCGCGCAAGGCGCAGCCCTCGGCGAAGTGCCTGTGGGCGCAGTGCTGGTGCAGGATGGCGAAATTATCGGGCGCGGTTTCAACTGCCCGATCACCGGAAGCGACCCCAGCGCCCACGCAGAAATGGTCGCGATCCGCGCCGCTGCTCAAGCCGTGAACAACTATCGCTTGCCGGGCAGCACGCTGTACGTGACGCTGGAGCCGTGCAGCATGTGCGCCGGGTTGATCGTGCATTCGCGCATTGCGCGGGTGGTGTACGGCGCGCTGGAGCCGAAGGCGGGGATTGTGCAGAGTCAGGGGCAGTTTTTTACCCAGGGCTTTCTCAACCATCGGGTGCTATATGAAGGCGGGGTACTGGCGGAGGAGTGTGGGGCGGTGTTGACCGAGTTCTTCCGGGCGAGACGCGCTAAACCGGCTGAATAAACACGGATTCAATGTGGGAGCGAGCCTGCTCGCGAAAGCGTCCGTACATTCAACATGAATGGTGACGGACACACCGCTTTCGCGAGCAGGCTCGCTCCCACAGGGGGATCTCCGTTGTGCAGGAGATCGGGTTACTTCTTCGCCACAATCACCGCCCGCATCGGCGCCGGCAGTCCTTCGATCGTTTTGCTGTGATCCTCAGGATCCAGAAAGTCGCTCAGCGACTGATACTTCATCCATTCGGTTCCGCGCTGTTCCTCGACTGTTGTCGTACTCACATCGACACAACGAATGTCAGTGAAGCCGGCGCGGCGCAGCCACAGTTCCAATGCCGGCACCGACGGCAGGAACCACACGTTGCGCATCTGCGCGTAACGGTCTTCCGGCACCAGCACCTGATGTTTGTCGCCTTCAACCACCAGTGTTTCCAGTACCAGTTCACCACCCTTGACCAGGCAGTCCTTCAGCGCCAGCAAATGCTCGATCGGCGAACGGCGGTGGTAGAACACACCCATGGAAAACACCGTGTCGAAACCTTCAAGGTTTGGCGGCAGGTCTTCAAACGGGAACGGCAGGTGCCAGGCGTTTGGTTCGGACAGGTAACGCTGCACAGCCTGGAACTGGCAGAAGAACAGCCAGTTTGGATCGACGCCAATCACACTGTCCGCACCGGCACCGAGCATGCGCCACATGTAGTAACCATTGCCGCAACCGACATCGAGGATGCGTTTGCCTTTGAGGTCTAGGTGCGGGGCGACCCGTGACCACTTCCAGTCCGAACGCCATTCGGTGTCGACGTGCACGCCGAACAGATCGAACGGGCCTTTGCGCCATGGCGACAGGCCCATCAGCGCGGTGTGCATTTGCGCGCGGGTTTCATCGTCGCAATCGGTGTCGAGTTTCAAGCCGTTGAGCAGATCGACTTCGCTCGGCTGGATCTTCGGCAAGGCGTCCAGCGCACTTTGCCAGCGCTCCAGATCACCGTGGCCTTTCTCCATTTTCTTGTCGAGTTGCGCTTGCAGGGTGTTGGCCCAGTCGGCCAGCGGGGTACCGGCCAGGCGGCGGGCGAGGGTGGACAGATCAATCATGGCAAGGCAATCAACGAGGCAAAGTTAAGACACTGGAACCACGGCACGACTTTCGAGAACCCGGCGGCCAAGAGGCGTCCGCGGTGTTCTTCGAGGCTGTCGGGCTTCATGACATTTTCGATGGCGCTGCGCTTCTGGGCGATTTCCAGTTCGCTGTAGCCGTTGGCGCGTTTGAACGCGACGTGCAGATCGGTGAGCAAGGCGTGTTCTTCGGCATCGTTGAAGCGCAACTTCTCCGAGAGAATCAATGCGCCGCCGGGCAGCAACGATTGGCGGATACGCGAGAGCAGGGCGGTGCGCTGATCCGGAGCGATAAATTGCAGCGTGAAGTTCAGCGCCACCACCGAAGCTGGCTGGAAGTCGAGCGCGAGGATATCGCCTTCGATCACTTCGACCGGCAGCAACTCCTGGAACATCGAGTTCTGGCCATTGAGGTATTCACGGCAACGCTCGACCATCGCCGCCGAGTTATCCACAGCGATCACTCGGCAACCGTCGGTGCGCACATGGCGGCGCAGTGCCTGAGTCACTGCTCCGAGCGAGGCGCCGAGGTCGTAGAGCACGCTGTTTGGCTGGGCAAATTGCGCAGCGAGCACGCCGAGGTTTTCGACGATGGTCGGATAGCCCGGCACCGAGCGCTTGATCATGTCCGGGAACACCCGCACTACGTCTTCGTTGAAGGCGAAGTCAGGCACCTGGGCCAAAGGCTGGGCGAAAATGCGATCGGGTTCTTTGCTCACGGCGGTTTCCGGCGGTGTCGGTGGAAAAGGCCGGCATTTTAGCCAAAGTGGCGCGGGGATGCTTGGGTTGTCCGACGTGGCGAGGGGATTTATCCCCAATGGGTTGCGAAGCGGCCCCAAAACCGGTCAGCACGGTATGTCAGGCAGACCGCGTGCATAGGTTTTACGACTGCTGCGCAGCCGGTCGGGGATGAATCCCCTCACCACAGGATTTAGCGGTGTTTTTGGGAGAAGGCCGACGCCGCGATGCCCCACTGCCCAAGCCAATAGCTGAGGATGATGATGTACGGCGCGGCATTGAACGGCGCGACGAAGCGGTTGATGCCGATCACGCTGTCGGAGAACACAAACATCACTGCACCTGCCGCAGCCAGCAACGCCGAACGCTTCGGCACATCAGTTCCCAGGCGAGCGAGGGCGCGCCAGAGCATCGCGCTGATGGCGGTGGCGTAAACAATCACGGGAATCAGCAATGGCCCGAGTCCGCTGGAAATCAGAATGCCCAGCAGCACCGCGCCGACAACGACGGCGAGCACCAGCGGCAACAGCGCCAGACGTTTGCAATCGCTGAGGTAAGCCTTGAGGTACGCCAGATGTGCAACCAGAAACGCTCCGAGGCCAAACACAAACAAATCCCCCGGCCACGCGAGCAATACATCGCCGAGCAGCGAGAAAATCAGTCCAAGGCTGATCCAGCGCCGATAGTCGCTGGGCGGGGCGTCGTGTAGCCAGCCGAGCAGCGCCAGCACCGGTAACGGTTTGACCAACAGGCAAAGCAGCGCCGCGTGGGTGCTCACACCGTAGAGAAAAGTCACCGCGCCCATCAGCGCCAGAATCAGCCAGCCCACGATCAGTTCACCGAAATGGCGCAGTCAAAGGTTTCCACCGGCAACACTTCCGGTGCCCACGGCTGTTGCGAGGTCAAGCGCAGACGCCCGGTGCCGGGGGCGAAAGCCTGGAAGCGCCAAGTCGAAAGGCCGGCAGCGCCGACCACACCGGCATCTTCCGGGTTGCTGTAAACCTCGGGGCTGAGCGCACGCAACACGCCACCGGCCGAATCTTGAATGGCCCAGCGATAACCCGTGGTCGGGTTGCTGGGCAACATCACGATCAGGTTTTGCCCGTTGGTGAGCCGCACGGGGCATTCGCTCTGTTTTTCCACGGTCACGTTGTGTTTCGGCTGCGTGGCGCAAGCGGCCAGCAAGGAAAGGGCGAGGGGGACAAACAGGCGAGTGGGGGACATAAGGTCAGCGGCTCCGGCGTTTACGACGAACGGCGAGCATAACTGAAGATGAGACAAAGTGTGACAGTCAGGGGAGGGGTTGTCAGGACTGACGCCTTCGCGAGCAGGCTCGCTCCCACAGTGGGCAGCGGTGTTCACAATTTCTGTGTTCACTGCACAACCCTGTGGGAGCGAGCCTGCTCGCGAAAGCGGTAGAGCCGGCGCTACCGAGTTATCAGAAGAGCACCTTCGCCACATCAGCAAAGCGCTTGGCAAAGTGCACGGTAATACCTTCCTTCAAATACTCCGGCAATTCGTCGAAGTTGCCACGGTTCGGCTCCGGCAAAATCAGTTCGAAAATCTTCTGCCGCCGCGCCGCAATCACCTTTTCGCGCACCCCGCCAATCGGCAGCACATGCCCGGTCAGCGTTAACTCGCCGGTCATCGCCACGCCTTTTTTCGGCGCTTGATTACGCGCGAGTGAGAGCAGGGCACTGGCCATGGTCACGCCGGCGCTCGGGCCGTCCTTTGGTGTCGCGCCTTCTGGCACGTGCAAGTGAACGAAGGCTTCGTCGAAGAACTTCGCGTCTCCACCAAATTGCTTGAGGTTCGAGCTGACATAGCTGTAAGCGATCTCCGCCGATTCCTTCATCACATCACCCAGTTGCCCGGTGAGTTTGAAACCACGGTTGAGCGTGTGAATCCGCGTCGCTTCGATCGGCAATGTGGCGCCGCCCATGCTGGTCCACGCCAGGCCGGTGATGACGCCAGTGCCGGACAGAACCTGCTCATTACGGAACACCGGATGACCGAGCGAGGCTTCCAGATCTTTCGGCCCGAGTTTGATCACCGCTTTCGGCTCGTCGATCAGCTTCATCACCGCTTTGCGCACCAGTTTGCCCAGTTGTTTTTCCAACTGACGCACGCCGGCTTCACGGGCGTAACCGTCGATCAAGGCTTTGAGGGCGCTGTCGCTGATGCTCAGGCTGCCTTTGGACACGCCGGCCTTTTCCAGCAGTTTCGGCCACAGGTGACGCTTGGCGATGGCGACTTTTTCTTCGGTGATGTAGCCCGACAGGCGAATCACTTCCATTCGGTCCAGCAATGGGCCAGGGATCGAATCCAATGTGTTGGCGGTGCAGACGAACAGGACTTTCGACAGGTCCATGCGCAGGTCGAGGTAGTGGTCGAGGAATTCGACGTTCTGCTCCGGGTCGAGGGTTTCCAGCAGCGCCGAGGCCGGGTCGCCCTGGTAGCTCTGGCCCATCTTGTCGATCTCGTCGAGCATGATCACCGGGTTCATCACATCGACGTCTTTCAACGCCTGCACCAGTATGCCCGGCTGCGCGCCCATGTAGGTGCGGCGGTGGCCCTTGATCTCGGCTTCGTCGCGCATGCCACCGAGGCTGAAGCGGTAGAACGGTCGTCCGAGGGATTCGGCGATGGATTTACCGACACTGGTTTTACCCACGCCCGGCGGGCCAACCAGCAGCACGATGGAACCGCTGATTTCGCCTTTGTAAGCACCGACGGCGAGGAATTCGAGGATGCGATCCTTGATGTCGTCGAGGCCGGCGTGGTGTTTGTCGAGGACTTTACGTGCGTGCTTGAGGTCGAGTTTGTCTTCGCCGTACACGCCCCACGGCACCGAGGTCGCCCAGTCGAGGTAGTTGCGGGTGACCGCGTACTCCGGCGAGCCGGTTTCGAGGATCGACAGCTTGTGCATTTCTTCTTCGAGGCGCTTTTGCACCTGCGCCGGCAGGACTTTGCCTTCCAGACGCTGTTCGAACTGTTCAAGGTCGGCGCTGCGGTCGTCCTTGGTCAGGCCGAGTTCCTGCTGGATGACTTTGAGTTGTTCTTTTAGGAAGAACTCGCGCTGATGCTCGCCGATCTTGCGGTTAACTTCCGCCGAAATCTCTTTTTGCAGGCGCGCGACTTCGACTTCCTTGCGCAGCATCGGCAGGACTTTTTCCATGCGCTTGAGCATCGGCACACAGTCGAGCACTTCTTGCAGCTCGGGGCCGGTGGCGGACGTCAGGGCGGCGGCGAAGTCGGTCAGCGGCGACGGGTCGTTGGGGCTGAAGCGGTTGAGGTAGTTTTTCAGCTCTTCGCTGTACAGCGGGTTGAGCGGCAGCAGTTCCTTGATCGCGTTGATCAGCGCCATGCCGTAGGCCTTGACCTCGTCGGTCGGCTCGGTGGGCTGATGCGGGTATTCGACTTCGACCAGATACGGCGGGCGGTGGTGTTTGAGCCAGGTTTTGATGCGTACGCGGCTCAGGCCCTGGGCGACGAATTGGAGTTTGCCGTTTTCGCGACTGGCGTGGTGGACTTTGACCAGAGTGCCGTATTGCGGCAATGCGTCGGTGTTGAAGTGGCGCGGGTCTTCCTGGGGGGTGTCCATGAAGAACAGGGCCAGGGAGTGGTGTTCGGATTTGCTGACCAGTTCGAGGGTTTCGGCCCAGGGTTCTTCGTTGACGATGACTGGCAGGACTTGTGCCGGGAAGAACGGGCGGTTGTGGATCGGGATGATGTAGACCTTGTCCGGCAAGTTCTGGCCGGGCAGGGCGAGGCCTTTGCCGGAGGCGGTGTGTTCGATGTGTTCGGCTTCGGTGTAGTCGTCGGGGCTTTCAGGGAATTCTTGCTGGTCGCTCATGGGGCACCTGCGCAATTGGGTATGGGTGTTAGATGGGGCAGGGCTTGAGTGGTTTCAATGGGGGTGGGTGTTTCTGGTTGTGTGTTCAGGGTTTTGACAGGGTTCACGCTTTGGACTTGGCGGCCTTTGGGCCGACCATGTTCTTGGGGTTTTGGGGGTATATCCGTTTTTGCGGTGCCGCTGCTGGCGGTTTCGCTTTTACAGCGAGTCACTTTTGCAGACGCCCAAAAGTAACCAAAACGCTGGGCCCCGGCGTGCGGCCCGCTCGCTGGGGCTCGGGGTTCCTTCGTTACGGTGCTCATCCGGGGGCATCGCCTCCGGTTTGCTTCGCTGCACCTCCTCTCGATGTGTTCGACTTCGTCGAACGGCGCTGCGCGCCTACCCCCGGATGAACACCTTCACTCAGCCTGCCGAAGGGGCCGGTACGTCAAAAGCTGCAGCCGAGCTAACGCTCATCCTGTTGAGTGGTGAGGAGCGCTCGCTTGGCTTTTGTTTTGTGGTGGGTTTGCCCACCCCAGCCCTCTCCCTAGGGAGAGGAGGCCTATTTGTGGGCTTTTCAAAATCTGAGTTCGCCTCGGTATTTCACGTCGGCGTACTTCTTTCAAACACCTCGGTCAGTCCCCTCTCCCTTTGGGAGAGGGTTAGGGTGAGGGGCTTTTCAGCTGTGTGTTGGGGATTGGGAAATTTCGTGGTTATCCAGCACGCGGTTCACCGCCAGTTCCGCCAGCATGATGATTTGCTGGATCGCCAAAATCGTGCGCCGTTGCGGGAGGTCAATGTAGGCGGCGATGTCGCTGGTCATGAGGCTGGCTTGTGCCAGGGATTCGCAGGCATGTACCAGCAGGCTTTCGCTGTCTTGATCGGGCGCGACCTGGAACATGGTGCTGGGTTTGTGGAACCGCAAGGTGAGCGCGTTGGGTTTGAGGTAGTGGTCGAGGGCGCGTTCGGCGGCTTCGTGGAATTTCTTCGAATCGGGGGATTGGTAGGGCGAGGTGTCGTTGGTTTCTGGTGGATTTGGTGTTGGCTTTTTCATGATGAATACTCAGTTTGTGAAAGTGGAGCTGCCTTCGATTGCCGCGACGCAATCTGAGGTGGCAGCTGTACGCGGGTTCGCGGACCGATAACTGAGAAATCGGCATACCTCCAAGGACGGTATCCCGCGCACAGCCGCCATGACACAAACAACGGGCACCGAGGTGCCGTCAGGTTGGCGATTATGCATCAGTTATCGGGCCGCGACGCCCCATCGCTGAATTTGCAGCGACCCACCGAGCCTATCCATCCCATTTCCGACGCACAACCGACGCGAGTTGTCGGAAAACTCCGCGCAATCTTCAGCATCTGTAGGACAAGCACAATTCCTACAACCCCACACATTCCAACCTGTAGGAGCTGCCGAAGGCTGCGATCTTTTGACGTTGATTGTCAGAAACAAGATCAAAAGATCGCAGCCTTCGGCAGCTCCTACAGGGGGAATTGTTGGTAACAAAAAAGGCGACATCCCTCACAGGATGTCGCCTTTGTTTTACCGCCGCTAACGCTTATTCCGGCAGTTTGTAAGCAATCACATAGTCACCCATTTTGGTGCCCAGCGAGCCGTGGCCGCCGACAACGAGCAGGACGTATTGCTTGCCGTCCTTGCCGGTGTAGGTCATCGGGGTCGCTTGGCCGCCAGCCGGCAGACGCGCTTTCCACAACTCTTTACCGGAGTTGACGTCGTAGGCGCGCAGGTACTGGTCGAGGGTGCCGCTGAGGAAGCCGACGCCGCCGGCCGTTACCATCGAGCCGCCCATGCTAGGGACGCCCAGGGTGAAGCCGATCGGGATTGGCGAGCTGTCGCGGCTGGTGCCGTTTTTGCGTTTCCACACGACTTTGCTGGTGGTCAGGTCGATACCGGCGACGTAGCCCCAGGCCGGGGCCTGGCACGGTACGCCGAATGGCGACATGAACGGGTGCATGATCACCGCGTATGGCGCGCCGGTGTTCGGTTGCACGCCAGCGGTTTCGCTCTCGCGCTTGCTGCCGGCGGCGACTTGCTCGCGTGGCACCATTTTCGAGACGAAGGCCATGTAGTTCGGGCTGGTGAACAGCATCTGACGAACCGGATCGACCGACACGCCGCCCCAGTTGAACACGCCAACGTTACCCGGGTAGATCAGGCTGCCCTGTTCCGACGGCGGGGTGTACTGGCCTTCATAACGCAGTTCCTTGAACTGGATGCGGCACAGCATCTGGTCGAACGGGCTCGCGCCCCACATGGCTTTTTCGGTCAGTTCCGGGGCCAGCAGGTTGAGGTCCGAACGGGCCTGGGTCGGTGCGGTGCGGTCGCCTTTCACGGCGCCTTGCGGTACCGGGATTTCCTTGATCGGGATGATCGGCGTGCCGTCACGACGGTCGAGGACGTACAGGCTGCCCTGTTTGGTCGGAGCGATCAGCGCGGGTTTCACGCCGTCGGCGGTTTTCATGTCGAGCAGGGTTGGCTGGCTGCCAACGTCCATGTCCCACAGGTCGTGGTGGGTGAACTGGTAGTTCCAGCGCACTTTACCGGTGGCCAGGTCCAGCGCTACAACACCGGCGCTGAATTTCTCGGCGCCCGGGGTGCGGTCGGCGCCCCACTGGTCTGGGGTCTGGTTGCCCAGTGGCAGGTAAACCATGCCGAGTTTTTCGTCGACGCTGGCCAGCGACCACATGTTGGCCGAGTTACGGCTGTAGGTTTCGCCTGGGGCCAATGGCTCGGTGGCGTCGGGATTGTTGCTGTCCCAGTTCCACACCAAGTGACCGTCGCGCACGTCGTAGGCGCGGATCACGCCCGATGGCTCGTTGGTCGACTCGTTGTCGGTGACGTGACCGCCCATGATCACCAGATCACGGGTAATCGCGGCCGGCGAGGTGGAGTAGTAGCCACCGGCGGTGAACGGGCCGATGCCTTGGGTCAGGTCGACCACACCTTTGTTGCCGAAGTCTTCGCAGATTTTGCCGGTGTCGGCGTTCAGCGCGATCAGGCGCGCATCAGCGGTTGGCAGGTACAGACGACGTGGGCAGGCCTGAGCAACGGCTTTGCCAGCTTCGGAAATCACGGCGGAGGCCGCGTTTTCAGACTTGGCGTAAGCGGCTTCGTCGTAATACGACACGCCACGGCAGGTCATGTGGGCGAAGCCTTTGAAGCCGACCGGGCTCTTGATCTGCGGGTCGAAGCGCCACAGTTCTTTACCGGTGTCCGGGTCCAGTGCCAGCACTTTGCTGTGCGCGGTGCAGGCGTAGATCATGCCGTTGGCTTTGAGCGGGGTGTTTTCGTTGGTCAGCTCAACCGGGTCATCAGCGGTCGGCAGGTCGCCGGTCTGGATGCGCCAGGCTTCTTGCAGCTTGCCGACGTTGGCCGGGGTGATCTGCTTGAGCGGGGAATAACGATCACCGAATTCGCTGCGGCCGTAGGCCTGCCAGTCGCCATCAGGCATGGCTGGCGCGGTGCTGGTCATGTCGGCTGTGTCGCGGCCCAGTTCGCCGAAAGTTTCGCCCGGGTGGGTAAACAGGCTGGCCAGAGCCGTGACGCCGGCCAGAACCACCGCCACGGTCAGACCGCCGGTGCCCATTGGCGCAGGGCCGGCGAGCAGCAGCGGACGACGGAACCACGGCAGCAGCATCACGAAACCGAGGGCAAACCACAGCGCCAGACGCGGCACCAGTTGCCACCAGTCCAGACCGACTTCCCACAAGGCCCAAACAGTGCTTGCGAACAGCACGATGGCGTACAGGCCCAGCGCCGCGCGACGGCGCAGCAGCATCAGAATGCCGGTCAGCGTGATGCCGATACCGGCCAGCAGGTAGTACAGCGAGCCGCCGAGCATGCTCAGCTTGACTCCCCCGGCCAGCATGGCCAGGCCCATCAGTAGAAACAGAATGCCGAGCAGGCCCGGTAGCAGACGGCCCCGACTCGAAGCACTTACGGTGCTCATAGTGTGAATCTCCGTGACGTTTATGTAGTCCCGCGCTGTAGTCACTTTAGATGACGATTTGGCGTGGGCATGGTTCAGATAAAAACTTGTTTAGCTAACGAATTTTATGTGGGAGCGAGCCTGCTCGCGAAAGCGGTGTGTCAGTCGACTTCTTTGGTGAAGTTGAAATTGCTTTCGCGAGCAGGCGCGCTCCTACATTTGATCCGTGGTGTTGGTTAGAACGAGGACTGGATCTTCAGCCCCGCGATCAGTGCGTCATCGACCTTGTCCACGCCGCCCGGATGGCGGATGTATTGCAGGTTCGGGCGTACGGTCAGCCAGTTCGTCACGTGCACGCCGTAATACAGTTCGGCGCTGTATTCGGTGTCTTGCGGCGGCAGGAACGATGGATCGTCGTAGTCGTAGACCGCGTTGGCCCGGTTGCTCGCTTCGGCGTTTTTGCGATAGGCCGGGTTGACGTGCACGCGAGCCAGGGCGAAGCCGATGTCGTCTTTGGCGCGGGCGTCGAACGGGCCTTTGTAGGTGAGGCCGGCCTGGACGTAGTTGTCGATGGCGTTGGTTTTCTTGTCGTGCATCGTGGCGTTGGCGAACACGCTCAGGCCACGGCTGTTGTCGCTGGCGATGCTGGTGATCTGCTGCTGGGCACCGAACCACACGCCGTGTTTGCTCGACGCGCTGCGGTAGGCTTCGCCGCTCAGCGCTGCCGGTTGGCCATTGTTGTCTTTATAGACGTCAGTGGCCTTGGCGTTGCTGTAGTAGTAACCGGCGCGGTATTCGCCCGGCAGGCCATTGAGCTTTGGCGTCCACACCAGTTCCACCGGCAGGATCGCGCCTTGGGTGCCGCTGCCGCTGAGTTTGAAGCCGTTGCCGCGATCAAGGTTCGACGGGTTCTGCTCGTAGGCGCCGACCTGTGCGTACAGCTCCGGCGTCAGGTGATATTTGACGCGCAGCGCCCACTGGCTGACCGGCCAGTTGTACCAGATGCCGCCGACCCAGTTGCCGACCTGCGAACCGCAGAACGCCAGGTTCTGGAAGTCGCAGGGGAAGGTATTGAAGTCTTCGCCTTCGCCGAAACGGCCGACCTTGATGTCGAGTTTCTGATCGAAGAATTTCTGCTGGTACCACATCTGCGTCAGGCGCGTGGTCTGGCCACGGCCCCAGACTTCCTGAGCCGAGGTGAAGCCGCCGACGCGGGGATCGTTGATGCGGTCGTTGCTGATGTTGTTGCCGCTGCGTTTGGTGATGGTCAGTTGAAACTCGGCGTCGTCCCAGCCGAGGATCTTTTGCAGGTCCAAGTGTGTGCCGAGGCCGAACTGGTCGCTGTAACGTGCGGTGCGGTCGTGGTCGTAGCCGCCGTGCAGGTTGCTGCCCATTTCGCCGGTGTAATCGAGTTTGAAGTCGTAACCTTTTTCCGAGAGTTCGGTGCGCGTGCCGTTCCAGTCACCGAGCATGTACGGTGATTCGCTGTCGAACGCGGGAGCCGCGTGGGCGCAGGTGGCGAGGCCAAGGGCGGCGCAGCCGCCGATCACGCGCAGGGATGAGATAGCGCTGTCTCGGAAGAACGGAAAATCGGGCATAAAAGGGGTCTTTCTTGATCTTTTTTTGGGGATGAGCTGACCGCTACGATTTGACGCAGGCAGTGAAGCGATTCAGCGGAAAGGCGGCAGGATAATGATCTGTAACAAAAAGACAAAGGGGTTTTATTGACATGAACAGTTTCGGATTCGGTAACAGTGCGGCAAACGGGCGCATTGCGGGTCCGGTCGCAGGCTGCGATCTTTTCGGGTTGGCCTACATTTGATGCAAGGCCTTCCACCCGATCACCCCCTCGGCTAAGGTGCGCGGCTTCTGCATTTTCACTTCGTCCAAAGGCCTGGCATGAACGAACAATCCCCCGATCCGCTGCACGGCGTAACCCTCGAACAGATCCTCACCGCTCTCGTGGCCCATTACGAATGGTCTGGTTTGGCCGAGCGCATCGACATCCGTTGTTTCAAGAGCGATCCGAGCATCAAGTCGAGCCTGACGTTCCTGCGTAAAACCCCGTGGGCGCGGGAGAAGGTCGAGCGTCTGTACGTGAAACTGATGCGCACCAAGCGACCGCTCTGAGATGGACGCCGTATGGCGCCGACGCCTGATCATCCTCGCCGCCATGCTTGGCTGGGCGGGACTGGCCATTCAGCTGTACCTGATTTTCTTCGCGCGTTTGAGTGTCGGCGCCAGTCTGTTGGGCGGCCTGGTGAGTTTCTTCAGTTACTTCACGGTGTTGACCAACACGTTGGTGGCGACGGTGCTGACCTGCGCCGTCACGCCGCGTGAATCCGCCGCGCGCCGCTGGTTTTTGCAACCGTGGGTGAGCAGTGGGGTGGCGGTGAGTATTGTGGTGGTCGGTGTCGCTTATAGCCTTTTGCTGCGGCATTTATGGCACCCCGAAGGCTGGCAATTCATCGCTGACGAATTGCTTCACGACGTGATGCCGTTGCTGTTTCTGGGCTATTGGTGGTGTTGCGTACCCAAAGGCACCTTGCGTCTTTGGCATCTGCCGCTGTGGCTGATTTATCCGCTGGCGTATTTCGCTTATGCCTTGCTGCGCGGGCATGTGCTGGGGGCGTATGCGTATCCGTTCATTGATGTGTCGGTGCTGGGTTATCCACAGGTGTTCATCAATGCCGGGGGGATATTGGTGGGGTTTGTGGTGATTGGGTTGGCGGTGATTGGCCTCGATCGCTGGTCTCGGCCTCAACTGCACAGTTGATTGAAAACTGTGGCGAGGGGATTTATCCCCGATGGGCTGCGAAGCAGCCCTGATACCTGCCAGCGCGATTTACCTGATTCACCGAGGTGCTGGGTTGGGGCTGCTGCGCAGCCATCGGGGATAAATCCCCTCACCACAATAGTCCCCAGTCACAGTTGGTTTGTACAAAGCAGGGGATATCATTCCTCTTCTTCAGAACCCTCGGCGCGCCAGTAGCCGACGGCTTTGACGAGCTTCTCATCGAGTCCATGCTCATCCAGCAACACCCGGCGGATCTGCCGCGAAATCTTGGTCTCTGTCGCCACCCACGCATACAGATTGCCTTTGGGCACCTGCAACTGTTTGACGGTGGTCAGCAGGTTGTCCTTGCCGCCCTCACGCAGCACCCAGATCACATTGACCTGCGCCGCGCTCTCCAGTGCTTGCTGCTCGGCGCCGTTTTCCACTTCGATCACCACCAGCGCCTTGCGATTGGCCGCCAGGCCTTCGAGGCGGCGGGCGATGGCGGGCAGGGCGGTTTCGTCACCGATCAGCAGGTAGCTGTCGAAGATGTCCGGCACGATCATCGAGCCGCGTGGGCCGCCGATGTGCAGGAACTGCCCAGGTGCGGCCTGTTCCGCCCAGGTCGAGGCAGGGCCATCGCCGTGCAGGACGAAGTCGATGTCCAGCTCAAGTTTGTCGAGGTCATAGCGGCGCGGGGTGTAGTCGCGCATCTCGGGTGTCGGGCCATCGTTCTTTCTGCCGAGCACCATGGTTTCCAGCGCGGCCGTTTGTTCGGCGTTCTGCGGGAACAGCAATTTGACGTGATCGTCGGTGCCGAGGCTGATGAACCCGGCCAGCTCCGGCCCGCCGAGGGTGATGCGGCGCATGCGCGGGGTGATATCGACCACGCGTAACACTTCGAGGCGACGGCGTTTGATTTCGTGTGTCACGCGGTGAATGGTTTGAGTATCGACTGCAGTCATTCGGCTTTCTCCGGGGCAGGTTGAACGGCTGGGCCGTCGACGATGGCTTTGGCGGTGTCGTTGAGCAGGTCACGCACGCGCTGGATTTCTTCCGGGCTCCAGCGCCCGTGGTGCAGTTGCAGGGCGTGGCGCAAGTTGTGCACCGCCTCGTGGATTTCCGGCGGCCGGTCATGGCCACGCAAAGAGCGTTTGCTGACGTCGATGCGCATGCGCACGCCGTCGAGGGCCACGGCTTGTTCGCTCAGGGACAGGCGCCCGGCGTCGGTCACGCTGTAGCGTTTTTTGCCGCCCTCGGCATCGCCTGTGATCAGTTCGCTTTCTTCCAGAAAGGTCAGGGTCGGGTAGATCACGCCGGGGCTCGGGCTGTAGGCGCCGTCGAACATGCCTTCGATCTGGCGGATCAGGTCATAGCCGTGGCAGGGCTGTTCGGCGACCAGCGCCAGCAGCAGCAACTTCAGGTCACCGGGGGCGAACACGCGTGGCCCACGGCCGCCGCGTTCGCGGCCGGGGCGCTTCTCAAAGCCGTCACGGCCGTCGCCATGTTCTCGGTGGGGGGAATGATGGTCTCTCATTTCTGTCTTCTCTCGTCACGTTTAGATAGAACTTAAGATATATCTTTATGCCGGCGCAAGACGTTTTTGCTCGGAGTACCGGCCAGCTGACGAGTGGGGTCTGTGCCGATGTTGCAATAGGCATTTTCGCGAGAGTCTTCAGCCATCGATAACTTGAAAGTTAAAGTTAACACTCTATTTGTCTTGAGTGATTATTCTAAAATCGCAACTAAGGCCCGCTGTATCGAGGCCGTATTGCTGTATGGTTTTTCAACTAAAACTGTATGTAGGGAATAACTTACAGTCATCGTTTTGATTATTGATTTTTTGTTCTTTTTTCTTGCGGGTCATGGGGTTGTTTAACTACGCGCTTATAGGAAGTTACTTGCTTACTTTCCAGAGGCAACAGCCGATGATGCTCCGGCATTGAAAGTTCAAGTTGATCTGGCTCAACTCCCCTGGCGTTTGACTTGGACTTTCAATCACTCCTTCTCTTAAAGAAAACAAGGTACTGAACGATGTTCAAGAAAATCGCTATCGCTGCTCCTCTGGCTCTTCTGGCACTGGGTTCCTCGGGCGCTTTCGCCGCTGGTGAAGCCGCTCACTCGATCAACATCGTCGCTCAGGTTCCGACCAACGGCTTCTACGTGGTGCCGACCAATCCTGATCTGGTCAATAAGGATCAGGACATGAGCTACAACCCAAGCACCGGCAAGATGGGCGAAGTCACCGGTTTCTTCGACGTGCGCAACAACAACGGTTCGGTTCACGCCAGCCTCGACAGCGCACCGAAACTGATCGCGGGCAGCAGCAACATCGACTTGAAAGTCGAACTCAACAACAAGACCCTCACCCTGACTCCGCAAGAAGTAGTGGGTGAGGCCGAGTCGGACGTTAACTACCGTATGCCGGTGAAAATCAGCGCCATTGGCACTAACTTCGCCCCGGGTGATTACACCGGTGTTGTGGCAATGACCTTCGACGCCGTTCCTCCGGCCGTTACGCCTTGATCGAACGATCCGGCACCCAGCGCTGACCGCAGGTCAGCGTTCACCGACGGGGCAGGCAATCCTTCTGCTCCGTCGGACTTCCACTATTCGTAATCAGAGTAAGAGTTCATGTTCCCGATGACACCCATCGCGGCTGCGCTTGCGCTGCTGTTTTGTGCCAGCGCAGCCGTGGCTTCCAACTCCGCCGGCACCACGCCGCGAAGCCTGTTGGCTCAGGCCAAAGGTTTGCCGGCGGATTTCGAGGAGCACTTCTTTGACGTACCTTTGGCGGTTCGGGTCGAACTCGATCATCAGCCATTGGGCGAGGCCATGGTGGTGTTGTCCCGCGACGATCGCATCACCCTGCTGGAATTCACCGACACCAGCGAAAACCGTTTCGGCCCCGCCGAACGGGAGAAATGGGCTGCTTTTCTCAAGCCCGGCGTGCCACTGGGCAATTGCACCGGTTCCTGTCCCGATCAGGTGCTGGCAGTGCATTACAACCTGGAAAACTCGCTGGTTTCGATTCTCACTGAAAACGCCGAGCGCGACGTCGAGGCCAAGCGTTATTACGAACAGCCCGATGGCGGCAGCAGCGGTTTGATGGTGCGCAATCAGCTCAACCTCAATGGCGGCCAGGAGCAGGATCTGGGCGGACGTTTCGGCCTTGAGGCCAGTGGCAGTCTGGGTAACTGGAGCCAGACGCTGAACCTGCAATTGGCCCGTCTCGGCGGCCCCGATGACAAGCTTTATCACGCAGTACACGAGCTTCACACCCAGCGCGAACTGCAAGGCAGTTTTTTCCGCCTGGGCTATTTCACCCCCAATTCCGAAGGGCTGACTCGCCAACCGCGCACGTTCGGCACCAGTCCCGATACAGCAGTCGGTGTCATGTACGGCAGCTCCGACAGTCTGGCCATCAACAGCCCGATGCCCAGCGTCTATCCGATTTATGTCACCGCCAACCGTCAGGGTTCTGTGGAAATCTGGCGCGATGGCCTGTTGATCAATACACAATCGGTACCGGCCGGTTTGCAGACCCTCGACACCCGGCCCTTGCCCGGTGGCATTTATGAAGTGGAAGTCCGCCTGATCGAAGACGGCCAGATCACCTCCACCACCCAGGAGTTGGTGTACAAGCCCAACAACTGGCGCAACCTCGACGACCGCTGGCGCTACAACGTGTTTGCCGGTGAGGAAAGCAAACTGCTGAGCAACTGGGACACTCAGGCCAGCGGCAGCCCCACCGCCGGTGCGGCGCTCAATTACCTGCTGCATCCACGGGTGATTCTTGGCGTGTCGGCGCGGCAGATTCGCGAAAAGTTGCAATACGGCACGTCCATCGACTGGACGCTGGCCAACCACATCAGCCTGTATGCCAACGTCTACAAGACCGAGGATTACGGCACCGGTCTGGATCTGCAAAGCCTCTATAACTATGGTTCCGGCAGCGTGGTCGTCAGCCACAACCGCAGCTGGCTCGACACCACCAACACCTACGACACCCTGCCGGACGGCACCCGGATTCGTCCGCGCAATGTGTTTATCGGCCAGACCAGCAATTCGTCGCTGGCGCTCAACCATCGCGTCAGCAGCAAGAGTTCGATCAACGCGCGGGTGTCGCACAGCGAGGGCAACGTCGAAGGCGTCGGCATGGATCTGGGCTGGACCCAACGCACCGAACTGTTTGGCAGCGACGCCAGTTGGCGCTTGTCGCTGTTCGATCGGCCGGGCAGTTACAGCAGTGGCGATGCGCGCAATCGCGGCGTCGATTTGAGCGTCAACATGGCACTCGGCGCCCCCGGTCAGCAGATCACCGGCAGCATCGGCTCGCGCACGGCCCGTGATGGCAGCCGCGACAACAATGGCTCGATCGGCTGGCGCAAGGACTTCAAGGATCATGTACTGCAAAACGTATCGGTCACCGCGCTGACCGACACCTATGGCGTCGGGATGTCCAGTCTGACGAACTGGCGCACGGATGCGGTCAATGGCGACGCCTTCATTCAGCGTTCGTCCTACAACGGCAATTTCACTGGTGGCCTCAACGTCGACAGCACGTTGGTGGTCGGCGGCGAGAAAATGCTCATGACCAGTCAGTACGAGATGCGCGGTGCGGGGATGATCGTCGATGTGGAATCGGACATCGATGACATCGCTCTGCGCGCCGACGATTACAGCGGCGGCAGTGCGGCGTTGAAGCCGGGGCGCAACTTCATTCCGATCACCGCGTACCGCAACAGCTCGGTGAGTTTCGACTTCGAAGGCAACCACGTGCCGGCGGCCACCATTGAACCGGCGCGTACCCGCTATCACCTGAACAAGGGCGGCGTGGAGTACCGCAAGATCCGCGTGATGAAGACCCTGACCGTGCTCGGTCGTCTGGTCGACGGGCAAGGGCAACCGCTCAAGGGCCACCACGTGATCAACCACGCCAGCCGTGGGGTGACGGAAGTCGACGGGTTCTTCTCGATGGAGATGAACGCCGGCTCACCGACCCTGGAAGTGCGTCAGGGCAGCCAGTTGCTGTGCCAGTTCCGCCTCGATGCGAACCAGCACCGCAGTGAAAACAATGTGCTGATGATCGGCGATCTGCGCTGCACGCCGGACACGCTGGCCGACGTGACCTCCACCGATCAGAAGGCGGGTTGAGCCATGCACAAGTCCCTGTGTGGCTTGCTACTGGCGTTGGCTTTGCCATCGGCAGAAGGCGCGAGCCAGGAAATCCGGGCGTTGTTTCAGCCTGATCCGTCGCAACCGAGCAAAAACGTGTTTATCAACAAGACACCGGTCAGTGGTTACTGCGCAAGTCATGTAAGCGAGTGCGCCGACAACAACATGTTCAGTCTGCAACTGCCGATTCGTTTTAACGCGCAGCGTCCACTGGTGCCGGCGGACTATATCCAGATCAGGGTGCCTGCCAGTTGGCGACAACTCACCGTCAAGAACAGTGAAACCGGGGAAACGGAAACCGTCGAAGTGCGTATTACCGGGATTGGTTCCAATTATGTCCTGAGTGATGCTGCCACCGCGATCACCGGCGAAGTGGATAACATCGATGCGCATCGCAAGCTCTGGGTGGAAAGCAGCTGGGTCAATGCGCCGCCTCCCTGTCAGTACAGCGGTATGGGCTACCTCACACCCAAGACTTACCAGTTTTTCTGGAAAACACCTCAGGAAGGGGCGTGCACCAAAACCGCCGCTTACGCCATCCCGCACATGTCTATGGAGTACCTCGACTTTGCCTATGAGCTGCGCACACCCAATCCCTTGAACATGTCGTCGGGTCTGTACAGCGGCTCGATGGTCTACAGCATCGGTCCGGCCGGCGATTTCGATCTGGGGTCTTTGATCCAGCCGGACGACAACGTTCTCAATCTGGATTTCGTCCTCGACGTGCAGCACACCCTGAAGGTCGATCTGCCACCGGGCGGCAACAAAGTCATGCTCGAACCCGAGGGCGGCTGGATGCGCTGGATCGACAGTGGCCGCAAGCCGACAAGCATCTACCGCGACCAGCTGTTCTACATCTCCGCCTCGTCGCGCTTCAAAGTCATGATGCTGTGCAATTCAACCGGCGGCACACGCTGCAAGTTGGGCAGTCCGCAAGGCAACGTCACCGAAGTGGAAACCTTCCTGACATTGCCCGCCGGAATCGGTGGGCCGAGTGGCGGTGAGGTGAAGTTGCTCAAGCTGCTTTACAACACTTGGGTCGGGCCTTTCCAGCCCACTGTCTATCTCGACCGCAAGGCCGGCTCACTGCGTTTTGAAATGCCCAGGGACGCTATCGATTTTCTTTTCAGGCCCGGCCTGAGCGACACGCTCAGCGGCAACATCACCATTATCTGGGACTCGGAAGTGTGAGCACTCCGGTCAGGCCATTTTGTTTTTCATGGAGTTGAAACCGATGAAACGTGTTTTTTTGCTGGGTGTGCTCAGCGTGTTTTACCTGACGGCACAAGCCGGTCCGCAGATCAACGTCGGCACGGTATACGACTATCTGGATGCCGATAAAAGTACCTACCTGAAACGGATCTTCAACAGCGGCGACGCGACAGCGTTCGTCAAGGTCAACGTGCTGGAGATTGTCTACGGTGCTGATGGCACACCGCAGGAGATCCCGGTTCAGAACGCCGCTGACGGCGCCTCGCGCAACGGGTTGATGGCCAGCCCCGCGCGGCTGATCGTGCCGGCCCAGGGCATGCAGGGCACGCGTTTGCTGTACATGGGCGAGCGTGATCGCGAGCGCTACTTCCGCGTACGTTTCGTGCCGGTGGTGCCGGAAAAGGAAGATGAGTTCGCCGTCACCGGTGAAGAACGCGAAGACTACAAAAAGTCGCTGAAAGCCGGGGTCAACGTGATGACCGGGTTCGGCATTGTGTTTTTCGTGCGGCCCAAGGATGCGCGTTTTGCCACCGCAATTACCGAGACCGACAGCCGTTATGAGCTGCGCAACGATGGCAACACGGTGGTGATTGTCGACGAGTTCAAAAGCTGCGCGGTGAACAAGGAAACCGACTGCGGCGCGACCACCAAGCACCACTTGCTGGCGGGCAAGACCTTCGCTTTCGACAAGGAGAAGGGGCGCGAGTACCGCTTTTTCCTGATCGAGGGTGGCGATAAGAAAGTCCTCAAGGTCGCAGGCGGCAAGGCCTGATTTCCAATGACGCAACGGGTAACCGACATGATCAAGCAATGCACCGTTGTCGCGCTGATGGTCACGGCGGCTCTGACAGCCAACGTGGCGTGGGCGGCCCGGGAAGAACACACCTTTGAAGTGTCCCTGACCATCCCCAGCCGACCGTTCTACATCATCCCCTCCGAGCCGGACTGGATTCACCGGCCCCAGCGGCTCGACTGGAATCACTCGACATCGAGTCTGAGCAGTGTGCGCAAGAACTTTGATGTGCGGCACGACACCAGCGCGATTGAAGCGCGCCTGGAGGCCGAGCCGTACCTGTCCAACGGTCGTGCCGGTGAGGAAATTTATTTGCAGGTGAGCTTCAACGGGGTGCAGTTGAGCGCCGAGACGACACCGCGCCAAGTGGTGTCGCAGGAAGAAGCCGCTACGGGCAAACGGGTTCTGTTGCAGATCGATCCGATCAAGCCGGACGGTGGTTACCGACCCGGGGACTACAGCGGCAACGTGCTGCTGCTGTTCAACGCCAGGGCGCCGGGCGAGTGAGTCGGACCGTGAAATTCCCTTGGCTTTATCGACACTGTTTTGGAGAACGCCCGTGAGCTTTTCAATCGCCCCGGCCTGCCGGTCATGGATCGGTTTGCTGCTGACACTGGTTGCCAGTGCGGCATCGGCAGAAGTGCATAACATCGACGCGACCTTCGAGCCGGACTTTGCCAACCCGCAGAGAAATCAGTTCAAGAACCAGACGCCGTCCGAGGGTTTTTGTCGCCAGGTGCCTGCAACTTGCGAGTCCCTGGGTCTGTTTAGCCTGATTGCGCGCATACCGTTCGAGGCCAAGGCGCCGATTCAGGCCAACCACGCTGATCCGCGTCAGGGGGGGATGGCCAAGGTGCCTTCGGACTGGCGCACGGTCACCGTCACCCATGCTTCGGGTGATACGCACGTTGTCGAGCTAAGGATTGCCGGTATTGGTCATGAAACCGGATTCCCGATATCCGTCGGTGAAATAACCGGAGGCGGTTGGTGGGATGATTTATGGGAAGGAGGGGCCTGGAGCTACGCTCCGGCACCGTGCCTGGGGGTTGGTATAGCTACGGCGGGCCACCATGGCTACAACAGTTTCTGGAGAGTGCCGGAAGGCGCGGGTGTCTGCTCGAAAAAGGCCTTGTTCGATATTCCGATTGGCATGCATTACCAGTATTTCGTTTACGCCTACGAACTGCGCACACCTGATCCACTGAAGATGGAGTCGGGCGATTACACCGGCTCCATCACCTACACCGTCGGCCCGAATATGGATTTCGATATGGGCGATGTGTTGACCCCGGACGACTCGATTTTGACCCTCAACTTCAATCTGAAGGTCACCCACACCATGAAGGTCGACATTCCTCCCAGCGGCAATCGCGTGGTGCTGGAGCCGGTGGGGGGCTGGCAGTCCTGGCTGGATCAGGGGCGCAAGCCGACACGGCTGTTGCGCGACCAGACCTTCAATATCTCGGCGTCGAGCCGCTTCAAAATGAACATGGAATGCCAGTACGTCATGGGCAACAACTGTGCGTTATGGGAGTCGACCGCCGGCCACGCCGTGCCGCTGGAAGTCAGCGTCAGCCTGCCCAACGGCCTGACGGATGGCGCAGGGCAGCCAGTGAATCGCCGGCGACTGCTGCGCGATGGCAGTGGCACCGAGTTGTTCCAGCCGGGTTTCTATCTGGATCGCAAGGTCGGCACGCTGCATTTCGAGGTGGCCCGTGAAGCGGTGGATGAAATGCTCAACGAAGGTGTGGCTCGTAACTATTCGGGCAATGTCACGGTGATCTGGGATTCGGAGTTGGGTTGAGTCTGGCGGCGTCAGCCAGCCTGTAACGGGGCTGGCTGACGGCACCGATCAAAGTCCGGCGCGGGCCAACGCTTGATGGGTCAATGTTCTGCTCAACTGGTTGCGCGCATAACCGATGTCCTTCATCCAGCGGTCATAGCGGGCATCGCTCATGGGGTCGCCGCTGAAGACCTCCCGGTGGGGAATGTTCAGTTGATTGGCCAGGCCTTCCATTTTTCGTTGAAGCCGGTTCATTTGCGTTTGCGGGGTCGGGTTCGCCCATTCTGCCTGAGCCTTGCGCAACTCATCGAGCAGCCCCGGTTTTTCCTCGAACAGACGATCATTGATTTCGTATTGCGTCGGATGGGTTCGACGTAGATGACGTTCCCAGAACGGATCGGAATACGAGTCGATCATCCCGTCCACCAGCCCGTCTCCTTGCTCGCGGGCAATGATTGAATCGTAGGCCGCGTCGATCTTGACTTGCGTCACGCCTGAGCGCGGCTGATAGAGCATGCCCTCGGACTGCCACGGTAACTCCAGGCGCTTGCCAAGCCCCGTCTCGTAGGCCATGTGCACTTCGATCTCATCGGGCGCGGCATTTCGCCCAGGGTTGATCAGGTGCTGTTGCTCTTGGCGTTTGACCTCTTCCACGGCCACATCCGCTATCCGGTCCAGACGCGCGGCATTGCGTGCGAGCCGCGTAAGGTCGATGTCCAGCACCTTGGCGGATGTCGGCTGCGCATAGGCTTTCGATACCAATACCTTCATGCCCATGTAGTTGAACAGCTGCGCCCCGCCTTCTCGGCAGTTGTCCGGCTCCCGGGCGTGCTTGAACAGTTCTTCGCGCAGTTCGCTGTCCAGCGCAGCGGCATCGATCATTTCCCAGACTCGCTGCGTCAACTGTCTACGCGACTTGTCGGACTGGTAGTCCCGGGCGTCTCTCTGCTTGCGTATGACCTTGAACAAACCTTCGGAGCCGGGCTCTGCCAGCACATCCTGCCAGGACTCCTCGCGGTACTTTGTGAAAGACGTCGAAGGACTGAACGTTCCTTGCTCCTGGGGTAGCAATCGCCAGTGATTTATCTCGTCCGCAACGGCCGGGGAGTAGACTTGCTGGCGGCTGAAACCTACCGACTGGCGATAGTCGCCGTAACGTATCCGGTCGCCGTTGGACAGTCGGGCCGTGTCGAAACGCGCGCGACTGAGAATGAAGGCCTGATCGGATCCCGGCGTGACCTCGGGCAGGCTGCTGATCGGGCATTGGCGCATGTCCAGGGCGAATCCCCGTGAGCGATGTCTGTCTGCATTACCCACCTTGAACAGGCCCTCCGGCCAAGTCTCGATTGTGCTGTTGGCCAGGTCCAGCCGGTTCAGTCGGTACAGACGCCCGACGGCGGGCGGGCGACGCAGTGGGTTGCCGCTCAGGATCAGGGTTTGCAGGCGGGAGAGTCGACTCAATTGCTTGTTGCTGTTGGCCATGACGGTGATGTTGTTGTCTGCCAGATCCAGCGTTTCGAGCTGACGCATGCGACCCAGCGCCGGAGATATCTCGGTCAAATCGCATTGACGGGCGCTCAGTTGGCGCAAATGGGCGAAGTCATCCAGCAGACCTTTGTCTGCGACAGAAAAGTGTGTGTTGTCGAGTTTCAGCGCGGTGATCTGGTTCAGGTATTTTGTCATCCCGGGTTGCTGGCGCAGATCGTTCCACCAACGATCAAGATCGGGTTGTGAAAGGTCGGTGGACAAGTCCAGCGTATAGCCTTGTTCCGGGTGGTTGCTGCGCTCACCGAAGATGTCGCTTTTGCGTTCGAAACATTCAAGCAGTTGCTCTTCGATGTGTCTCCCGCCGTTTTGCAGGAAATCCCTCGATACTCCCGGGATCCGGTCGCCAAAGTCGTCCAGTTCGCCCGAATAACTTTCTCGCCAACTGCTCAGGGTTTGGCGCAAGGCAATGCGTTCGTTCTCCAGTTGCTCGATAGCAGGGGCAATGTCCCCCTTGTTCTGGAGCGCCTGGATGAACGTTGTCACCTCTCGGTCGTTCATTTTTGGATACAGCTGTTTGATCCTTTTCTCCGGTGTTTTTTCGCCAAAGAACCACGGCCAGCCTCGCACCAGTGTCTCGGTTTCAATCGTGGGCACGGTGCGAATGGGTGGCTCGGCCAGCAAGGTTCTGCGTTCGCCGGGGGCGGCAGTGGCTTCCATGATCCACGCCTTGAGTCGGCGACCATCGGTGCCTTTGCTACCCAGTTCCACGCGTTTGCCGTCGGGCAGGGCATTAAGCATCGCCTGGTAAAAATCGCTGGCGTCATGCAAGGGTCGGTTGTTGCCGTCCACTACCTCGTACTGGCCGTGTTCATTGCGAATCAGCCGCCGCACCTGCGTGGCGTCATCCGCCCCGGCGCTGCAACGCAAGGGGCCGTCATGGACGCCATCGAGGACTTCAATGCGCAGATCGGCAAAGGTATCGGTGTGAATCTTGAGGGTGTTCAGCGCCAGTCGTTCGGTGTCTGGCAGGACGCTCTCGTCGCGATAGAAACCCTCATAGGCACGTGCGGCAGAGGCTTCGAAATTCAACTCACGGGCTTGCGCCTTGATCCGCAAAGGCAGGCGGTTTTCATCGACGATACGCTGCATTTCGGCGGGTTTGGCCCCGGTCAGGAGTTTTTCTGCCAGTGTCAGTGGCATTTCAGGAAATGTCTGTTGCACCACGCGGATATCGGCCTTGTTTGATCGTTCACCCGCCTGGTACAGACGCTTGGCCACTTCTCCCTGACGGGCCTGCACTGCATCGGCCAAACGCTCACGCAGTGCCTGAGGACGTTCTGCTGGCGCGACGTCACGACCGAGCAGGGCCTTGCACTCGGCGTCATCGAGAAAACCGGCGAGGCGTTCGGGTAACTTGCCGTAGATAAGGTCTGTGTGACTGATGTTCAGGGTGTTGGCATCTGTGGCGCCGGGGTTGCCGTACTTGCGCGAATAGCCACTCAAGTCGGCCTGTTCGTACACCCTCAACGCCCGTTCACGGGGCCATCCCGGCAAGCCGGTGGTGATCGGTTCAAACCAGACGGCGTCCGAGGCGAGCGGCTGGCCGTCGCGAATAAGGGTGGCTGATCGCTGAACATCGTCATAGGCGGTGAAACGTTTGATGGTGTCGGCCAGCAGCGGTGGCGGTGGGCTGTTGTCATCATGCATCTGTCGTAATTCGTCGGTGTCGGTGCCGCTGCTGATGCGGATCTGTTCAAGCTCGGCGGGCGAGAAACGTTCGACGTCGTGTCCCAAACGCTGCATCAGGGTCTGATCCGACCAGTCCTGCGGGCTTTCGGCTTCATGCCGCCAGGCACCATGGTCGTTGTGCTCGATCTTCGGCCGGTAGGCGTTGGGGCGCGAAGGGTGTTTGATCCGGTGAGTTCTGGAGGTGGGTTGTGTCGAGGCTTTTTCGACGCTGTAGAGTTTGCCTTGCAGTGGCAGAATGTTCGCGCTGCCCACTTGATGCAGGCCTTGTCTGTCGGGTTTCGAGGCGGCCGGCAGGGTGAGTTTTTTCTGTTCGTAAGGGGCAATATCCGGGAACCACAGCGCCGGTTTGCCATCAGGCAGTTTCACCGGCTTCATGCCCTCGATCAGCTTCGACAGTTTGAGCTTGAACGTGTCGCCGATTTTGCTTCCGATGCCAAATGCCGCCAGTTGGATCAGGCTCGACACCACACTGGTCACGTGTTCGCCCACTTCTTGCCAGAGCCCTTCGGCGAGATCGACCAGGCCTTCGACAACGTCAGTGGTGATCTGATAAGCCGTGTAAACCAGCATCACCTGGCCCAGCCCCGGCACAAATGGCGTGGCGACAAACAGCGCGGCATTGAAAATGTCCGACACGATCTTCTTGAAGTTGTCCCACCAGGCCCAGCGCGCATTGCTGTCGGCGTCGGCAGTGGACACGGCGATTTCGCGAGCATCATTGAGGGTCTTGTTGAGTTTCTGCTGGTAGGCATGCGTCCAGTAATCCGGCGCCAACGGCAGGTGTTCCAGGCGCAGGCGCGGGTCGGGTACGGGGTCCTTGCGCCACGCTGGACGTTGATCGGTAGCGTCGGTCGGCTTGTGGTATCGGGTGATGAACAAGCGTTGCTCAAGGTCGGCGAAAAAGTGCCCGCGCTGCTGATGATCGATAAACTGGCTGAAGAACTGTCGGTAGCTCTGTTTCGTCGAAACGCTGACGTTGTCTTCGCGCAACTGACGCGCCAGTTCAGCACTGAACGCCTGGGGCGAGGGGTATTCCTTCAGCGGATGGTCGGGATCATGCGGGATGTAGACAATCAGCCGGTTGATCCCACGGTTGTCGCGTACCGCCGCCATCAGCAACAGAACGCCGGTCAACCGCGTACCCAGCATCGACAGGTCGCAACATTGCATCCTTCTGCCATTGAGCATCAGCCGGGTCTGGTTGCCCGCCATATCGAGCAGCATCTTGTAGGCGTCGTACTCGATGTCATTTTTGATCAATGCCAGATGAGCCGCGACGGCCAGTGCGTCTTTCTGGCTGTCGATGACTTTGTGTTTCAACACCGATTCGGCAAGAGGCTCACCGGGCAGCAAATAGCTTTCGAGATGTTTTTTGTATTGCGCGCCGAGGTTCAGCTCCCGGCACAGGGCCTGGAACTGGTTGACGCTCATTGTGTGTTTGATCGGCTGGATATCGAAGTTGCCGAGCTGATCGGGTTTGCTGATGAAGTCCGAGCCGGCGGCGACCCTTTCGCCGCTGGCGAAGTTGTGCAGCGCGGCATCCAGCAGGGACACATCACGGGCCTTGGCGCCTTCGGAGATATTCAGCGCATACCAAGGTGTGCTTTTGGGCATGTACAGGCGTAGCCAAGTGTTTTTGACGTCGACGTCGATGCCATGGCGTTCCTTGATCTTTGTCTGCAGCAGGGGAATGGCGAAGGCTTGCAGATCGATTTTTTCCAGCAGATGGTCGACCTGATTCTGCGAGACCCAGGCTTTGATATTGGCGACTTTGAGCTTTTCCAGATACGCCGCTGGCGCAGTGGTGTACCAAGGCTCGACGCTCAGTGGCGTCGCTGCCAGTGCCAGACCTCGACTGATCGTGGCGGTCTTGAAAGCGTCATCGACTGCGCTGGAAATGAGTTCGTAGTGCCGCCCTTTGTCCGGTTTATCGACAGGCACGGGTGAGTCAGACATGGCCAATCATCCTTGATTGTTGGAGGAGTGATCAGCCTACCTGCGAGGGGGTAAAACAAAAGTTCAAAGATCAGCGAGCAAAGGGCGCTACGGGTGGCTAACCCGACGAAAATTCGAATTTGAAAAATACATAAGTACCACCCGCCAACGAGAAAAATCCTCACCCTGTATCAGAAATGCCTGACACGAATTGTTACTTCGCTCAAGGCTCTATTATGCCGGCCACTGCCACGCCGGGTGTCTGCATCGGATGACATTGTGAGTCGCTGCCCGGTTGCAAATACGGCGTGAGAATCGGCGCCATGCCCTTGAGCACCTGCACGGGCAGGGCCGAGGTGAATTTGAAGTTCTCCGCCGAGCGCCCAGGAACGAACGCGGTGAGGGTGCCGAAATGGTGGTCGCCGATGAAGAACACGAAGGTCGCCGTGCGGTTGATCGACTTCGAACTGAGGATGCGTCCTCCCGAGCCGATGGCCTCGATCCGGTTGTCGCCGGTACCCGTTTTGCCACCCATGGCCAGCGGGCTGCCATCAGCCAGTTTGAAACTGCCGGAAACACGTTTTGCAGTACCGGCGTCCACCACCTGCGAAAGGGCTTCGCGCATGGCGTTGGCGACTTCGGACGGCATCACTCGTTTGCCGACGTTGGGGTCATTGACCAGCCGGGTTTCATACGGTGTGTCGGCGGCAAAATGCAGGCTGTCGATACGCAGCGTCGGCATCCGCACGCCATCGTTGAGGATGGTGCCGATCAACTCGGCCAGTGCGGCGGGACGGTCGCCGGAGCTGCCGATGGCGGTGGCCAGCGATGGCACCAGGTGATCAAACGGGTAACCGACTTTTTGCCAGCGCTGGTGAATCTCAAGAAACGCTTCGATCTCGAGCATGGTGCGGATGCGACTGTCACGGGCGCCCTTGTGTTTGCTCTTGAACAGCCAGCTGTAGACTTCCTGGCGTTCGAAATGGCTCGCTTTGACGATCTGGGTGAACGTTGCGTCCGGGTTGTTCAGCAGATAACCCATCAGCCACAGATCGAGCGGATGCACCTTGGCGATGAAGCCTTGATCCGGCAGATCGTAGCTGCCCGGGCCGTAGGAATCGTAGAGCCTGATCAGGCGATCATCGGTGAGCTTCTCGGTGACCTTGGCGCCTTTGAGGTGCGAGCGCACGAAGCTGTTGAAGTCTTCCTGGCTGGCGTTCGGCAACAGATAACGGTGCACGGCAGCCATGCGGATCGGTGTCGGACGCATGCTGTCGAGGAACGTGTCGAGGCGCGCCTGGGTGTTCTTGTTTTTGTATTTTTTCCAGAACTTGAGCAGGAACGAGGTGCCTTCGCGGTCGGCAAAACTGGCCAGGTATTCCTGGCGTCGCGGGTCGCGATCGTCCTTGAGCAACTCGGCACTGCTGTTGGGGCCGGAGTAGGTGACGTAGCGCACCACGTCGCGCATCAGGCGAATGAACGGCAGGTTGATCGATTCACGCAGGGCATCACGCAGGGTCGGTATGCGGCCGTTGTCTTCCTTGCGAAAGTTGTTGAAGGTGTGCAACCCGCCACCGGTGAAAAACGCCTCGCCGGGGCTGGCCGAGTATTTGCGATCGAGTGCGGCGCCGAGCATCTTCGACAGGTCGTGATCCTTGTTCTGAATCAGATAGTCGATGACCCATTGGCTGAGGCGATCCTGATCGGGCACCTCGATTTTTTTCAGTTCCGGCACGCTCATCGCGCCGTACTTGTCGTGCAATTCGGCGATGATTTGCAGGTACGTGGTGAGCACGCGCATTTTCGCCGTTGAGCCCAGTTCGAGTTTGCTGCCTTCGTTGATGTCGAACGGCTGGTCAGTGCTGTCGGTTTGTACCCGCACACGCGAGCCGTCCGGGGTGAGTTCGAACAGGGTGAAGCTGTAGCGCACCTGCGTGGTGCTGGTCGGCGTCAACAGACGTTCACCGAGCAAACCGATTTCGCCGGCATAAGCCGGATCGGCGAGTTTCTTCAGGTAGGCGGTGGCCTGAGTTTGCAGGTCGCCCTGCAGGGTACTGGTGGCCGAAAGGTCGAGGCGGTCGAGATCGTACAACGGGCGATTGAGCATGCTCGCCAGACGACTGCGGGCAGCGCTGATGCCTTTGTTGGTTTCAATCGGCTGCAGGGTCGGCTGAGTCTGCCAGTCGCGGTAGCTGACCTTGCTGGCGAGCGCAGCATCGGCGAGGGCGCTGTCGATCACGCCGCTTTGCTTGAGCAGGCGCAGGTGGCTGTCGGTGAGGTCGGAGAGTTCTTCACGGCCCTTGGTCAGGTAATGCGACGGGCGCCGCTGGGCAATCATCAGCGAGAGCATTTCGCGCAGGGCCAGGCCTTTGTCGGCCATGGTTTTCGCATCTGTTGCCGGGCTGTTCAACTGGGCGTTGGCCTTGTTGAAATCGCTGCCGTACCAGACCCGCAAGCCTTCGGCCATGCCATGCACTTCGCCATGCCCCGGCACTGCCGACAGCGGCACGCTGTTGAGGTAATCGCGCACGATGTTCTGCCGCGCTTCCAGGGTTTGCGGGCCGGGCTGATAGGCGCGCACGCTGGCGGACATCATCTGGCGGATTTTCTCGGCGCCGGAGACGGTCAGGCCGTCAGGCGAATGCCGGTACTTCTCCAATTGCGTGGCCAACGTACTGCCGCCGGCCGATTGCCCGGGCAGGTTCAGTAACTTGGCCACTTGCGACCACGCGGCCATGCCGAACCGTGGCCAGTCCACCGCCGGATTGGCGAGCGGTTGTTTGGGATCGAGCAGAAAGCGGTTTTCTATGAACAACAGGCTGCTGACCACTACCGGCGGAATCGTTGCGAAGCTCGCATACAGTTGCTGCGGATAGTTGTACTTGTACAGCGGCGCGGCCCGGCAATCGGTGATCGACAGCCCGGCCTGGATCTTCTCGGAATACGGTACGAACAGGCCTTTGTCGGTGTAGCTGAGCAGCGCGGGCGAAAAGCGTGTCTGCTCGGTGACAACATAATTGCGCTTGAGCAGGCGCGGCAGGAACTCATCGAGGGCGCTGTAACCCAGACGCAGATCGAACGGCCCGTTACCCGGATAGCGAATGGCTTCACTGGGCCCGGGCTCCAGTTTGTAGGTCAGCGAGGCGGCATATTGGCTGAGCTCACGGGATTGAAAGCGCGAGGTGCGCATCTCTTTGGACGCGGCAAGCCCCACCACCACCGCGATAATCAGCAGCAACAACCAGAAAGCCTTCCACCCGTGCCGGCGGCGGCGGGTTTTTTCAGGGACAGGCGCTTGATCATCCACACGTTCAGTCGGAACCACGGCTTTACTCGAATCGGTTTGCCACAAAGCGCCCATAGTCGATTGATCCATTCACGCAGATTGATCGGACTTGTCTGAAGCTTAGACGGTGGTTGGCGGTGGTGAAAAAATTGTCAACGGATGGGGAGGGGGGATTGCTGAACAAATCTGAAATGTTGGCATCCTGGGCTAAATGAGTCGGCAGCAACTCTGTGGTGAGGGAGCTGCTGTGCTGGATTTATCTGTGGTGATGGGATTTACCTGTGGCGAGGGTATTTATCCCCGATGGGCTGCGAAGCAGCCCCAAAACCTCATCCCCCAAATATTCAGGCACACCGCATTCTCTGGGTTTGGGCCTGCTGCGCAGGCC